>DATFZN010000129.1:0-2503 GCA_035314425.1 Candidatus Acidiferrum sp.
AGCGGAACGTAAGCGCCGCCAGCCTTGAGAATTCCCAACAAGGCGACGACCATCTCCAGGGAGCGCTCCACGCAAACCCCGACCAACTGCTCAGCCCGCACTCCGCGATGGCGGAGAAAATGGGCCAGTTGGTTGGAACGCGCATCCAGTTCCGCATAGCTCAGACTCCGCCCCTGAAACTCCATCGCGATGGCTTTCGGAGTTCGGCGGGCCTGCTCTTGCAGCAGTTGATGGACGCACAAGTCGCGAGGGTACCCCGCTTGAGTTTGGTTCCAACCCCACGCGTTCTGAACTCCGTCCGATAGCAGCGCGGGTGACGTCAGGGAGACGTGATGAGACCCCAAGGCGCTGCCGCGACCAGTCTTCGGCGATTCCGAGGCGCACAAATCCATAATTACCGGCAAGAACAAAGCGTGGGCTCCAGGCTATTCACCTAAAGCTTTGCGAGTATTAAACTTATAGGGCTATTTGATACGTATGTCAACAGGATTTTTTAGGCAAGAATCGTGGTCCAGCGTTCGGAAAACCAGTTCGGGAGACGGAAGACAGGATTCTTTCTAAACCGATCGTGGTCAATAGATAGACCCTTAAGTGGTGTAGTTACCCAAAAGAAACTCGAAACAGCGTGAGTTTACTAAATAGGACTGATCTACCGGACGCCAGGATCGGCCGGCTCGGTGTTACTCTCGCGACACCCGAACGTCGCCGGTTTCTGGAGTTCCGGTCTGACTCGACACGACTATTTGCCGGGGATCAAGTGCATTTTGTGCAGGTGCGCATCCACTCCAGCCGCCACCATGAACGAAAAGCTGCGGCACGGCGACGCCTTCTTCGGCGGGCAAATTGTTTTGCTAGGAGCTGTCGTTGCGCTCTGCCGCGTCAATGTTTTTCCCAAGCTTGTGGCGGTGGCCTTCGTGCCAGTGCTTCTGCGCGGCACTCTGTGGTTTCTGCGCGGACGCCAGCCGCTGGATGTGCATAAGCTCGGCTTCGCCGAATTGACACAGGCCTTGCTCTTCGGGGCCCTGCTTTGCGCCGCTTACCTGCTGTAGCTCGAACCTTGCGTGGCGGACTCACCGCTTACAATGAAAAAAGGGCAGCTCTATGCCGCCCCTCGATAAAATCAAGCGTAAACCTCGTGCCGCGATCGGCTTTAACGCTCTCCTGTTTGCCCTACGTCAGTGGTGTGACCGTGTCAACGTGAAGCGAGCCACTGGCCGTCATTGTTCCTGTCACTTTCACATGCTGGCCTTCATGACCCGCAACTGCCGCCGGATTCTCGATAGCGACTACCTTCTGATCTTTGTCCGTAACCAGGACCGGCTTCTCACCGGCCTCGATACACTTCTTCGCACACTGAGCGTGTGCCGCATTCGCGCCCTTTGCTGCGCACTTGGAATCGCTGATCCATCCATCCCAGCTACTGTCTTTCGGAGCAGCCACGGCGATCACGCTGCATAGAAACAATCCCAGAACCACCAATGCCATTTTTTTCATGGTGCATCTCCCGTCCGCGTTGAGACGCGGCCCAACTTCACTTGGAACGAATCTGGCGCCCTCTCTGATTTGGCCGGGCATCAGTATATTGCAGTCGCGTCTGGAATGCGAGTTGTCCGACACAATTTCGAGACGTACTACGCCAAGACTGGCATTCTGAGAGCCATCAGGAAACTCCGGCAGGATTTCTAGGACCTGCCATCGAGGCGGACCCGACGGCGGTGATTGATGAGCGTTATTGTTTCTTGGGGCTGGGGTAGGGGAAGTTTTGGGCCACTGCAGAACTGACCCGGACATCCGGCTTGGGCTGAGGTTGAACAAGAATCACCTCGCCGGGCATGACGTATCCCAGTTTCTCGCGGGCCTCTTTCACAATCGTGTTCGGGTCACTTTGCAATTTCTTGACGCGGCTCTCGAGTTGTTGATGCTCAAGACTGGCCTTCTCGATTTCCTGCTGTAGACGCTGGTATTCGGCGCGTTTAGCCCGCCACTCCATGGTCCCGTTGGCGCCGACCACGACTTTGTACCCGATCAGCACAGCCAAGACGCCCACGCACAGAGTCGCGACTACGCGACGCGTACGGTAAAACCAGATAGCGGTTCTGTTACTGAGAGCCATCGCTTCGGACAAGCCTTCCGCGGAAGATTCCGGCCATTACCACTTGCGCGCCAGCGCTCAAGCATCACTCGAACATTTTCTGCAATCGCGCACAACCCGCCATTGCTAGTGGACGGCGGTTCAGAAACTGCGTCAAGCGAAGGGGAGGCGAAAGTCCTGGGAGGAATCAACTTCACCAATGGCTGAACTTTTGCGAACACAGCACTGCGCGGCGACGTTCGTTATCGCAAATCGCGGTTGATTCGCGTGCTAGCCTAACTTCCACGGTTCACTGAGCAAAATCCTTTGTTCACAAGGGGTTGGGATTTTATTCCGTCACTATGTATCAGTCTCGTGCCAGGTCTTAACAGGCTGCATCACCTCTATAGGAATCTGGAGCGTGGCGTAGAT
>DATFZN010000130.1:0-4728 GCA_035314425.1 Candidatus Acidiferrum sp.
CACAAACCGGTGCTGGTTTTGTTGGTGGACGGCAAACCACCAGCGGATTGGCCCCAGGTTTCCGAAGACCGCCCCGCCTACATGGGACCGTTTATGATATCGCATGCAAATTTTGCTCCCTCGTTTCATGTGCTTGGTAACCCCGAGGAAGCGCAGATTCCCTGGGGAGTCGTGCGGCTGGAGTTTCGCGACGAGCTAGAATCGTTTGCGGCTATTGCTCCACGGGGACAACAAGCAAACTCCGCAGAAGTCCAAGCGGGGTTTCGAATTGCGCAACAGCAGTGCCTTCACTGCCACAACCAGGGGAAGGAAGGGGGACAGAAAGCCGGGAGTCCCTGGGGAGTTCTTTCAACGTGGGCAACGGCGTCCCCTCAGTATTTCGCCGCGTATGTACGCGATCCGAGAAGTAAGAATCCGCGTGCGCAAATGCCAGGCAATCCAAATTATGATGACGCTACACTGCAGGCTCTGATCGCGTACTTCCGAAACTTCAGTCGAGAGGAGACGCCTTGATCCTCCGGCTCACGAAGATTTCCTTGGTATTCGGTGTAGCGCTTTTCTACGTGTTCGTCCTGCTCAACAATTTGACGGACTACAATTCCAACTATCAGTTTGTTCGCCACACCTTGATGATGGATTCCACATTCGCGGGGAACAACGGGATGTGGAGAGCGATGAATTCCCCAGCGGTGCATATCATTTTCTTTGCCAGCATTATCTGTTGGGAGCTGATAACCATGATTCTTTGCGTGTGGGGCGGAGTGCAATTGCTTCGGGCATTGTCACAAGATGCAGAGACTTTCCGCGCGGCAAGTAAGGTAGCGATTAGCGGCCTTACGCTCGGTTTGCTGATGTGGTTAGTGGCCTTCCTCAGCGTGGGCGGAGAATGGTTTTTGATGTGGCAATCGAAATCGTGGAACGGTCAAGAAGCTGCGTTCCGCATGTTCACGGTAGTCGGGATTGTGCTTCTCGTGGTTCTGCAGCGTGAGTCGGACCCTTAGCGGGCACTCTCCGCCGAGTTTCTATTCCCTGAGCGAATGAAAAACCACACCAGCCCGAATACTAAATATATTAGGTAGATATAGGGCAATTTTCCGTACGACCCTTCCGGCACGGGATATAGATTTCCGATCAAAGCGAAGAGCATGGCAAGCCCGGCGAGCGCGGGAATGATTCGATCTTTCGGCCGAAAGATGCCGTGGAGTTTTAGGTATTTGGGGAGCGCCAGGCAGACAAGTGCGTAAGTCACGATAAAGCCATAGGTGGCGAGTGAGCCCAACCAGCCGTAGACATCG
This sequence comes from Candidatus Acidiferrum sp., assembly GCA_035314425.1. Classification (GTDB taxonomy): domain Bacteria; phylum Acidobacteriota; class Terriglobia; order Acidiferrales; family UBA7541; genus Acidiferrum. Next base: position 1,296 of record DATFZN010000130.1, read on the forward strand.
AGGCCGCTGGCGCCGCGCGCCGCTAGAACGGCGACCGGAATTACCGCAGTAATTCCGGTGATGAGGATGGCCTTCACCGGCGTTTCGTTGGTTTTGTGGGTTTCACGAAACGCTCCGTGAGCTAATCCGTTGTGAGACATCAGCAGCAGCACGCGCGCCGCGGCGGTGATGCATGCTAGCGTGCCAGCGAACATGCTGACGAGCGCGCCGATATCGATGAGAATGCCGAGGAAGCGGACTCCGCCCACTTCTGCCAGCACTCGCATCGGGGCTTCGCTGGTACCTAGATCCTGGCCAACGGTTCGCAAACCCATGACTTCGGTGTAGGCGCAAACGGTGAAAATGACTCCAGCGAGGAGCGCGCTTTGAATGACGGCCCGAGGGATTGTTTTTAGCGGATTACGCGCTTCCTCACCCAAAGTTGTCGCGCTTTCAAATCCGACAAAGCTGAACAACGCAAGAACCAATCCTAAACGCAGGCCCTTGCCAGTTACACCCTGTAAATGAATTTGCGACCAATCGAGATGCCAGCCGTGGCGAACAGTCACGAGGACAATGACGAGCAAAATAAAGGAAACAGAAATGGCTTCAATCCACAGCATCATTCGCGCCGATATCTTTACATCACGCCAGGCGATCCAGATCGAAACAACCGTGACGAGGATCGCTAGGAATACAGTGGAAATGCCGTGCCCGATGGCATCGTGCAACAAAATATTCCCAAAGTGATAGAACCCGCCGATGACGCTGGACCCCGTGGTGACGTAGGCGAGAAGCAAGCTCCACGCAGCGGTGGCGCCCAGCCAGGGAGGCAGAATCATAGAAGCATAGGTGTAGAGGGAGCCGGGCGAGGAGGAGTAGCGCGCAAATTTTCCGATGCACAAGGCGACAAGGAGAATCGCAGCGGTTGCCAGCGCGTAGGCAAGCCAGGTACCGTTGCCGGCCAGGGCGCAAACCAGAGGGATTGTGGCGACAGGAGTGGTTGTCGGCGCGATGGTGGAAACGGACTGCGCGAGCGTTTCCATCGGAGAGAGAACTTCGCGACGTAGACCATATCCGGCGGCCGCGGAATGCGTTAGCTGTGGTTTATCCATCTGGTTCGGTTCCGTTTCATTCCCTTGAGGATAAAAGCGGCTACAGTACAGCCCCTGAAGATTTACTGCAAGTGTGTTTGCCGCGGAATGAAAACTTCTGTTGGGTTTCTGTTCTGTACGGGAAACGATCGCTCAAGGGGAAGCAGAGCGCCGCCCGCAGAAATGTGTTCCGATGAATTTAAGGAATGGAGGAAAAATTCGATTGCTCTCCTGAGGGGTATGGGGTATTTGTTCTCTGCATGAATTTCTGCAGGATCGCTGTTGCGCCGAAAAAGTGCCAAGGCACAGGTTTTGACAACTCACTCGCGGCTCTGCGTGATTGCTCGTAATTTGTTTCTGCACAGATGACGTGGGTCAGTCTTGGAGATCATAGCTTGCTGCAGAGATTTTTCCACCTCGAAGAAAATCACACCACCATTCGCCGCGAACTGCTAGCCGGTGTAACTACGTTCATGACCATGTCGTACGTGGTAATCGTGAACCCGCGAATCCTGGCAGATGCAGGGATGCCTGTAGACGGCGTTTTGTTCGCAACATGCATCTCATCGGCAATTGCCACGCTGATTATGGGATTGTGGGCGAACTATCCCATTGCGCTCGCCCCAGGTATGTCGCTAAACGCTTACTTCACCTATTCCGTGGTGATTGGCCGTGGCGTTCCGTGGCAAACCGCGCTTGGCGTGGTGTTTCTATCCGGCATGCTGTTTCTTCTCCTGACACTGACCAAATTGCGCGAACAGATCGTGAACGGAATTCCCGATTGCCTGAAGCACGGAACGGCCGGGGGAATTGGACTGTTCATCGCATTTATCGGACTTCGTAACGCGGAAATTGTCATACCGAACAAGGCGACGATTGTAGGAATGGGGCATGTGGGCGATCCCCACGTGCTTCTTGCAGCCGCGGGACTGATTTTCATCGCGATTCTGATGGCTCGCCGAATTGGGAGTGCAATTCTCTTGGGAATTGTGGCCATCACGCTGCTAGGAATCCCGCTGGGACTTGCACGCTGGCCGGAACATTTGTTTTCGCTGCCACATCCGTCGAGCACGTTCTTGAAACTTGATTTGCGTTCCGCAACAAAAATTGGGTTAGGCGAATTGATGTTTGTATTCTTCTTTGTCGACCTATTTGACAATGTCGGAACGCTTGTGGGGGTGTGCGAAGAAGGCGGATTTCTTCGTGACGGCAAGCTTCCGCGGGCCAGCCGCGCATTGCTTGCCGACGCGTTCGGCACGATCTTCGGTGCGCTGACGGGAACTTCGACTGTGACGAGTTATATTGAAAGCGCGGCGGGAGTGGCGGCGGGGGCGCGCACCGGCCTGGGAAATATAATGATTGCGGCCTTGTTTCTGGTGGCAATGTTCTGCGCGCCGCTGGTAGCGGCAATTCCCGCGTATGCGACTGCGCCCGCGCTGATCCTGGTGGGTGCGCTCATGTGCGGATCCTTGGCCCGCGTGCATTGGGATGATTTTAGCTCGGCATTTCCTGCGTTTATTACGCTGGTGGCAACGCCGCTGACGTTCAGTATTGCGACGGGGCTCAGTCTTGGATTGCTTTCCTTCACATTTATTAAGGTGGGCACCGGAAAGCATCGGGAGATCAGCCCACTCATCTGGGTTCTCAGCGTGCTGTTTATTCTTCGCTATGCGTTTCTTGGAAATGAATGATGGCTCAAAGGGAATAGAAAAGAGGCTGCTGTGGATCAAGTTCTGCACCTTCGCGCGACTGCTGGAGATATAGGAGCTTATGTTTTTTTGTGTGGAGATCCCAGTCGTGTGGCGGCGATCTCGAAATACTTCGACGAGCAGAGGGAAGTGTCGAGTGCCAGAGGCTACGTAATTCATAGCGGCAAACTCTCCGGGATGCGAGTTTCCGTGGTGGCAAGTGGAATTGGCGGGCCGTCGACGGCGATCGCTGTCGAAGAGTTGATTGCGTTGGGTGCGCGCACGTTTTTGCGTGTTGGAACGTGCGGCTCTTTGCAGGAACACGTAAAAATCGGGGATACCGTGATCAGCACGGCGGCAGTGCGTGAAGAGGGAACGACGCGACAGTACATTGCGCTGGAATATCCGGCGGTGGCCAGTTGGGATGTGGTGCAGTCACTGGTGCAATCGTGCCGGTTATCGAAAGCGAAATTTCACATCGGGCTGACCCACTGCAAGGATGCGTTCTATTCCGAATTGCCGGAGTACACGGCGGACCCGGAGGGAACCGAGCGGCGCTGGGCTGGATGGACGCGTGGCAATGTGCTCTCCACGGAGATGGAAGCGTCCACGATTTACGTCATTGCATCGATGCGCGGATGCAGAGCCGGAGCAATCCTACATGTCGTGGGA
>DATFZN010000131.1:0-12463 GCA_035314425.1 Candidatus Acidiferrum sp.
ATCGTTACATCGCCGCGATAATCGAAGGCTTTTTCGAGCGCATCGCGCAGCTCCGCGTCGCTGGCCAGCGGCGGTACCCAACCATGCAACGTTTCGTGCTGGAATCCCGGCGCGACTTCGAGTTCGTCAGGATTTACCCGATGCTCGGGACGTTCCGCATGCCGCGGTCCACTCATGCCCGAGTCCCCTCGAGCTTTGCCGGGTTTGAATCGATCTGCACCAGCGGGTTATAGGAATGCACCGGATTCACGGGCTCCTTTAGCAGCAGCAGCGCTTCCGGGTCCGCGTGCTTGGTAAACAACGTGGCCTTTGCTGCCGCCAACAAGCCTTCGAAGGAACCAAACGTATGGTCTACGCCAGACGCCTCGTAGCCACTATGGACCATGCAGTTTGCGCACTGCGGATTGCCCGATTCCGTACCGTAATTCGCCCACTCCGTTGTTTGCATTAATTCAGCGAAGGTGTCGGCGTAGCCGTCCTGCAGTAGATAGCAGGGCTTCTGCCAGCCAAAGATCGAGTAGGTCGGCATGCCCCAAGGGGTGCACTGGAAATCGCGCTTGCCCATCAAGAACTCCAGGAACAACATCGACTGGTTGAATTTCCACGTTGGTTTGCGGTTTGACAGCATCGCGCGAAACAATCGCCGGGTCCGTGCGCGACCAAGGAAATGCTTCTGGTCGGGCGCCTTATCGTAGGAATAACCGGGGGAGAGCATCATTCCTTCCACCCCGAGCGCCATCATTTCATCAAAGAACGCCCGCACGCTGTTTGGATCGGCGCCATCAAACAATGTCGTGTTGGTGGTCACCCGGAAGCCGCGCTTTAGCGCTTCTCTGATGCCGTCAATTGCCAGATCGTATCCGCCTTCGCGGCATACCGAGAAATCGTGATGTTCCCTCTGCCCGTCTAGGTGCACAGAAAACGTCAAATATTTGCTGGGCTTGAACAAGTGCAGCTTTTCTTTCAGCAGCAGCGCGTTGGTGCATAGATAAATGTATTTTTTCCGCGCAACCAGACCCTCTACGATCTTGGCGATCTCGGAATGCATTAGCGGCTCGCCGCCGGGAATCGACACCATCGGTGTTCCGCATTCCTCCACAGCCTTAAAACACTCTTCCGGAGAAAGTTCGCGCTTCAGCACGTGCGCGGGATATTGAATCTTTCCGCATCCGGCGCAAGCCAGGTTACAGCGGTAGAGCGGCTCCAGCATCAACACCAGTGGATATTGCTTGCGTCCCTGAATCTTTTGCTTGAGGACGTAGCTGGCAACGGTAAATATCTGTGAGATAGGTACAGGCATTCTTTCCTTAGCGAAAACACACGCAAGATTTGGATACGGAAGCCCCAGCCTCCGAACTTCTATTTTAGCCGATCTAGAGCTTAATCTGTCACCTAAAGATACCAATCCTCTTTCTTCATGACACCTATTTTGATGCACGGAAGGGCGTTACCGCAAACGTGCGCGAAGGGTCAGGGAAAACCGCCCCCAGCTCTGGGCAATCGGGAGCGGAACAATTTCTCCTAATCCCGCGTATCGTTTCCCGTATATATAAAGACCACCTAGGAGGCCCATCCGCCATGCGTAAACTGTCCGTTCTCTTCTTGCTGCCCTGCTTGTTTTTCACCGCCGCGAATGCCCAAACCCAACAGAGCCTCGCTCCTGCCACCAAACCCGAGCAGCCTAGAGAACGCTGGATCGTCGAGCTCGACTTCTTCGGTACTCCCGTCAACTCTTCGCTGAACCTCATCGCCAATGGCCAGCAAGTAACCGGGGACTTCGACGGGGACAAGCTGGAAGGAACGCTGGTGGGCGATGCTCTCCACTTTTTGGCAAAGGACGATCAGGGCGGCTCCGAAGAGGCCACCGCGACGCGTGCCGGTGACACACTTTCCGGAACGCTGCGCTTCATTGATTCCTCTAATCCCACCCATCCTGCGACCATGCCGTTCACCGCAAAACTTGCAGCGCCGTTTCATCCCGGCACGCCAGAACGCCATGAATTCACTCCAACAGTTTTCTATCGGCAATTTTCTCAGCACAACCAGCCTGTTCTCACCGTCAATCCGGGTGACGCGATTCACACCACGACCGTTGACGCCGGTGGCACGGATGAAAAAGGTGTTGGCCGGGTACTCGGTGGCAATCCGGAAACCGGTCCGTTTTATGTGCGAAATTCCTATCCTGGAGACACTTTGGTCATTCATCTTACCCGCGTGCGCTTGGCACCGATCTTGCTGTCAAAATGAAGGATGGCGGTAAAACAGTTCGTTGGCATCTGGACATCGAACACGGAATCGCCACTCCGGAGAAGCCCTCTGAACATCTGGCCCACTATTCCGTTCCGCTCAAGCCGATGATGGGCTGTATAGCGACCACGCAACACCTGCCATCAGCGCCGCCAGGTACTGGCGATTCCGGTAACTACGGCGGCAATATGGACTTTAACGAAATCGTCGAAGGCGCAACTGTGTATCTGCCCGTGAATGTCACCGGCGCCTATCTCTATATCGGCGATGGCCACGCCGCGCAGGGAGATGGCGAACTGAACGGCAATGCGCTGGAAACTTCGATGGACGTCGAGTTCACGGTCAACGTGATCTCTGGCAAGACTGTGCCGGGACCAAGAGTCATCTCTCCCACTCACGTGATCGCCATGGGGCTGGGCGGTTCTCTCGAAGATGCCCTACGCGAGGCCACCTCGAATATGGCGGAGTGGCTGACTGTCGACTATAAACTTACCCCCTCGGAACTGGCGCAGGTGCTAGGCTCTGCGGCTGAATATAAGATCAGCGAACTTGCCGATCGGAACGTGGGGATTGTGCTGAAGATCAATAAGGACAGGCTAGAGACGCTAACACCCGGACCAAACTGAAGCGCGGAGAGAGCGAAGCCGGGTAGTGCCGAATTCTGTGATACCGTAAAGTTCGCGCTAGGGGCGCATCCGGTCCGCGGGAAGGACAGAAGTCCACCTGAAGTTTGCCATCGGTCGTCGTGCGAACTAACTTTCAGCCCGAGCAATGCGGACCTGGGCATAGGGAAGGAAGTTCGTCATGCCAGTGAGAAGACTCCCGTCAAATGCCAGTCTCGCTCATCTGAAATATCAAGCGAACGATTTGCTAAACGATCACGCTGCCTGCGATTTAGGCGTAGCGCAGAAAATCAGGGAATTCCATCCTCGTTTCTCTCGGGCCACCGACGCTAGAATCTTCGCCACGAAGTTGCGTCAGAGCGACGCGCAGCTCACCATTGCTCGCGAGTATGGTTTTCCGAGCTGGGCTCGACTGAAAGCCCACATTGCCAAGCCAACACTTTCTGATTCATTCAATCTCCCTCATCATGAGCGAATCGAGGACAGCACATTTCAAGGGGCCGTGGCTCTGATCGATTTGGGAGACGCCGCCGGGTTAGCCATTTATCTCAAGCGGCATCGGAATCTTGTGCGCCAGCGCGTTGTCTTTGAAGGCGGAAATTATTTCCGGAATCCGAGCTTGCTCGAATTCATCGCAGAGAATCCCGTTCGTCAGGGTAAATTACCGGATAATATTGTTGTGGTCGCGAAGGTGATCCTCGATACCGGCGTGGAACGAGCGGCGCTCAATGAGACGCTACAGCTTGTTGCGACGGGTAGCGTCGCCCGCGAATGTCGGCGGCAGATTCCCTTGATCGATCTACTTTGCGGGTATGGCGCAGACCCCAGCAGCGCCATAGAGGCAGCGGTCGTGCACGGCGAAATTCCCGCGGCCGATCGCTTGCTCGAACATGGTGCTCGAATTACTCTCCCGGTCGCAGCTGCGTTCGGGCGAATGGACGATTTTCGTCGGCAGCTTCGGGCGGCCAACAAAGAGGAACTGCACCTGGCGCTGGCCTTAGCCGCGCAGTTTAACCGTGTCGAGATGGTGCGGTTGTTACTTGACGCCGGTGAAGACCCGAACCGTTACAATCCGGTCGGAGGTCATTCGCATACCACGCCCTTGCACCAAGCAGCGGGAGGGGGGTACCAAGAACTCGTCCAGCTTCTTCTGGAACGAGGAGCGCGAACTGATTTGAAAGACGTTCTTTGGCACGGCACACCGGCCGATTGGGCAAAATACGCCGGCTGGACGGAACTGGAAGTATATCTTCGCAAGTATCAAACGGTCGCAAAGGTTACGGAGTGAAGCTACGACGGCGATCCTTTTCCTCATGAAAATGGTCGCCTGCGGATTATCGTTATACCGCTCCGAGCGATGGTATCCGTTTCGCTCGTAAAATCGTCTGGCCGCCACCATCCTATCGGTCGTGTCTAGATAGAGCCTCCAGATCTCTTTGCATACTGCTCAAGCTCGAGCAGCAGTAGCTCTGCAATGCCTCGTCCCCGATACCCTGACCCGACATACATCCGTTTACTCTCGCCGCAATCAACCATTGTCGCTAACTTGCGCAGAGCCACACAGCCAATCGCTTCACCCCCGACACTTGCCAGCCACAGGCCAGCTCATTCCCTGAAATATTGCAGTTTAAATTCGGCGTGGTTGTCCCGGGCACACACTCCCACTTCCTCGTAATACTCTTGTACCAGGGCGAAGGCTCTATCGGTCTCCGGTAAAGTCGCGCGAAAAATAGATGGTTTGCCTAAACGCATCTTCTCTAGTCTTGAGTTTCCTCTCCGCAAGCGCTGCCGAAAGCTCCAATTTGGCGTTCGGGAAATCAAACGAGTGGCTGAATTCGGCAGCTTGCTGTTCTTGTGGCAAAATAGTAGGGCTGTACCCAAACGACCATGGCCGACCGTACGACACTCGTTTCCGAAAGCGCCGCCAAGCGGGCCAAGAAATCTAGAATGCCCTCGCCCGGACCAACCGATCACGCCGAGCGCGAACGCATCTTTGAACTCTTCCGCCGGTGGGGCTATTACGAAGCCACTCTGGATCCGCTGGGCTTTCTTGTTCCGCTGAAGTTTCCCGACCTCGAAGGCCTTAGCGGTGAGTTCTCCGAAGAAGCGCGGCGCTACTATTGCGGCACTATCGGCGTGGAATTCATGCATCTGCCCGAGCCCGAGCGCCGCGGTTGGATTGCGGAACGGGTCGAAGGTCCCGAGTTCGAGGTCAATCAGGGAAAAATATTGGAACGTCTGGTGCGTGCCGATCTGTTTGAACAAGTTCTGCAGAATCGCTATCTCGGGACCAAACGGTTTTCGCTTGAGGGCAATACCGCTTTAATTCCGCTGCTCGATTCCATTCTCGATACGGCCGGTGAACTGGGCGGCGCGGAATCCGTCATGGCCATGAGCCACCGCGGCCGCCTCAGCGTGATGACCCACGTCGCCTCGAAGCCAGCGCACCAAGTGGTCGCCGGATTTGAAGATGTCGATCCCAGGAGCGTTCTTGGCGCGGGTGACGTGAAGTATCATGTCGGCGCAACAGGCACCTACCGCACCTCTTCGGGAAAAACGCTGAACATCCATCTGGTGTCAAATCCCAGCCACCTCGAAGCCGTAGATCCGGTGGCCATGGGACGAGCCCGCGCCAAGCAAACTCGTCATGGCGTTATCGGCGCGCAAATCCGTCGTTCAAAGGAAATTAAGAATAAGGTTTGGACCGTGGTTATGCATGGCGACGCAGCCTATGCCGGACAAGGGGTCCTCGCAGAAACGCTGAATCTTGCCGATCTCGAGGCTTATTCGGTCGGCGGCACAGTGCACATCATCGTCAACAATCTCATCGGCTTCACCACCCGGCCCGTGCAAGAACATTCTTCGCGCTTTGCTTCGGGTATTTCGAAGCGCCAAAGCATTCCCATTTTCCACGTCAACGCGGAGGATCCTGATGCGGTCGTTCGCGTCGGCCGCCTTGCCGCGGAATATCGCGCCGAATTTAATTCCGATGTGGTGATCGATCTCATCGGCTACCGCCGCCACGGCCACAGCGAAGTCGATGACCCCACCATCACCCAGCCGCGCTTGTATGAACGCATCAAGAATCACCCGCCGCTCTGGAAGATTTATGCCGAGTCCACGGGCATCTCTGCGGAGGCTATTGTCGAGGCGGTAAAGAAGGAATACGAAGAAGATCAACAGAGGGCGGGCAAACTGACAAAAGCTCCCCAGCTGAGGAAATTGCCGGATTACTGGTCGCCCTATCATTACGGCAAATACGATCCCGCCTATGAAGTGGATACCGGCGTGAGCCTCGAAAAATTGGCGAAAATTACCGATGGCCTGGTCCGCTCGCCTGCCGGATTTCATGTTCATCCGAAAATTGTGAAGCTGCTCGAGCAGCGCGCAGAAATGGGACACGGCAAGCGTCCCGTGGATTACGGTTTTGCCGAACTGCTGGCCTACGGCTCGCTTGTGCTTGAAGGCACTCCCGTTCGCCTTACCGGACAAGATTCGCAGCGCGGCACATTCAATCAACGCCACGCCATGCTGATCGATACACAAACCGAACAGGACTATCTCCCGCTCGCGCATCTCGCTCCCGAGCAGGCTTTTTGCGAGATTCACAATTCTTCGCTCTCGGAAGCGGCTTGCCTCGGTTTTGAATATGGTTTCTCGCGCGATTACCCGGAAGGCTTAGTTTTATGGGAAGCGCAGTTCGGTGATTTCGTCAACGGCGCGCAGATCATCATTGATCAATTCATCAGCGCCAGCGAAGACAAGTGGGGATTGCCCACGGGGTTGGTGTTGTTGCTGCCGCACGGTTACGAAGGCCAGGGACCAGAGCATTCGAGCGCGCGCATCGAGCGCTTCATGCAGCTGGCGGCCGAAGGCAACATGAATATTTGTCAGCCTTCTACCGCTGCCCAATATTTTCATCTGCTGCGCCGCGCCGCGCGGCGTCCCTGGCGCAAGCCGCTCGTGATTTTTACGCCTAAGAGCATGCTGCGGCATCCCGATGCGATCTCTCCAATTGAAGAATTTGCGCAGCCCCGTTTTCAGACGTTGGTCGTCGATCGCCAAGTGACCGATGCGCAGAGCATCCTTATCGCCAGTGGAAAAGTTGGACATGAGCTGAAGGCCGAACGCCGTCGCCGCAACGACACCAGCACGGCGATCTTCTTCCTCGACCAGCTCTATCCCCTGCCCAAAACCGAGATCGCTGCCGCGATCGATCAGCATCCTAACGCGCGCGAGATTGTTTGGGTTCAGGAAGAGCCCGCCAATATGGGCGCTTTGTTCTACGTTCTTCCGCGCCTTGAGCGGATCGCTCAGGCGAAAAATATTCGGGTCCGCTCGGTCAAGCGCTCTTCAAGCGCCAGCCCAGCCACCGGTTCCGCAAAAGCGCACGAACTCGAGCAAAAGACGCTCGTCACGCTGGCCTTTGCCACCACGCCCAACTCCTGATCGCTTTCCCGCCCCAGACGAAACTAGAACTTTTTCACCCACAATCGCGTCTAATACTTGTTCAGAGATGTTCCCGAGGTTTTATGAGTCCCACCCGAACCAATGGCTTAGTTCATCTCGCTAGCCCGTACTCTGTCGCGGAAACGACCAAGCGCCTTGAAGCCACATTGAAGGCCAAGGGCATTCAGCTTTTTTGCCATGTCGATCATAGTGGTGAGGCTCTAAAAATCGGTATGAAGATGCCCCCGACGCAATTGCTCATTTTTGGCAATCCCAAGGGTGGCACCCCCCCGATGCTTGCCTCTCCTACACTAGCCATCGATCTCCCGCTAAAGGCCCTCATCTGGGAAGACGAGGGGAATAAGGTGTGGCTCACCTACAATTCTCCCGACTACCTCGGGCAGCGGCACACCGTTCCCCCGGAACTGCTGAAGAATATCGCCCTCCTTGGCGAGCTTTTGGAAGCAGTGGTTTCCCCCTAGTTTCTATGTACGTTTCGTAACTTTGCTCTAACGTTCTCTCTCTTCTAGGCTTAGTCTTGTTTACAAGCCATTCACATCGCTGTCACCTGGTACTCACCACCTCTGCCTGCTTCCTCTGCCACAATCTTTACGATCGAATGCCCTTGGAGTCCATTCACAACCATGCCTACCCGAACCGAGCCCGCTACGGTAAACTCCTACCGATGCGCTCCGACTATCGAGACCTGTCCATGAAACGCATCTTAATCATCGAAGACGATCGTGACATTGTAGAACTTGTGCGTTACAACCTTGCAAACGAGGGATTTCAGATCAGCGCTGCGTTTGAGGGAGCCAGTGGTCTGGCCGCTCTGAAGAAGACCCCGCCCGACCTGCTGCTGCTTGACCTCATGCTTCCTAAAATGTCCGGCCTCGATATTTGCCGCGAAATTCGCAAGGACGAATCGCTCAATCGCTTGCCCATTTTGATGCTGACCGCGCGTGGCGATGAAGCGGACCGCGTTGTGGGACTAGAAATGGGCGCCGATGATTACGTCACCAAGCCCTTCAGTCCGCGCGAATTGATCGCGCGCGTGAAAGCCCTGATCCGACGCGCCGAACCACCTGCCGATTCGCCGCGCGTCTTGGAAATTGGTCGATTGGCGATTGACCCGGCTTCCTACCGAGTCAGCCATTCCGGCAAGCCTGTTCCCCTGAGCACCTTGGAATTTCGATTACTCTATTATCTGGCCTCGCGCCCTAACCGGGTCTTCACCAGAGATCAACTACTCGATGCCGTTTGGGGTACCGATCGCTTCGTTACTCCTCGCAGCGTGGATGTCTACGTTCGCCGCTTGCGTGAGAAAATCGAATCCGACCCGGAAAATCCACTGCACTTGAAGACCGTGCGTGGAGCCGGATATTTATTCGAGACACGTGCCGCGTAAACTATTTTGGAAACTTGCGCTGACCTTCTTCGCGCTTTTGCTGAGCGTTTTGCTCGCGGTGGATTTCCTTGCCGAGCGCACTCTTCGTAGCAGCTATGAGAACGAAGGCTATCAGGAACTCCAGGCACTTTCCCGCATACTGCAGGAACAACCTCTCGGCCTCACCGCCGTTCCTCCGGAGACTCCCGAAGACACCCTAGCGCTCGGCGCCTGGGTCACTGCGGCCGCGAAAAGCGGTGCGCGGGTCAGCGTAATCGCTTCCGACGGCACAGTGATCGCCGATTCCGCTTCCCCCGTCGCGACCATGGAATCACACGCACAGCGGCCCGAAGTGATCGAGGCCCTGCGGCAAGGGGAAGGCCGTGCGACACACTATAGCGTCAGCCTCAAGCAACCGCTGATCTACTATGCCAAGCGCGTCGAACTCGCTAGCGGCCATTCCGTCGTTGTTCGCTTGGCTTTGCCGATGGATGGAGTCAATGAAGCACTAGGAAAATTTCGCACAAAACTGTGGCTCTGGTCGCTGCTCATTCTGCTTCTCGCCAGTGCGGTTTCGCTGCTGATCTCGCGCTCTTTCACCGATCGCATCGAGCGTCTGCGCGAATTTTCCCGCCGGGTTGCCGAGGGCGATTTTCGCCCACTGCCGTCTGACGGAAAAGGGGACACACTAGAAGCCCTGGGCGGCTCGTTAAATCAGACCGCCGCACGCCTGGATCGCACCATTCGCACACTGACAGAAGAACGCAATCTTTCTTCGGCCATTCTGGGGTCCATGGTGGAAGGCGTAGCGGTCGTAAACGGCGCGGAACGAGTGGTCTTCTCGAACCCCGGCTTCGCTGAAATTTTGGGTCTCGATATACCCCCGGTTTCCGGCAGTTCGCTGCTGGAAATTGTACGTCAACGCGAATTGATTGATGCCGTCCGCCGAGTCCTTGGCGGCGAACATCGTGTCGAAGCGGAGATTGTCACCGGCACACTGCGCCAACATTTCTTTGCCGCCACCGTCGCTTCCGTGCGCGCCGGGGAAACTTCGGGAGCGGTTATTGTGCTGCACGACATCACCGCGCTGCGGAAGCTTGAACGCATCCGCCGTGATTTTGTCGCTAACGTTTCGCACGAATTCCGCACACCGCTCACTGCCATTCAGGGATTCTCTGAAACTTTGATCGCCGGGGCGATCAACGATCCGAATAACCGCGATCGCTTTCTCGCGATCATCCTCGATCACTCGCGCCGCCTGGCTCGCCTCACGGAAGATTTGCTGCGCCTTTCGGAAATGGATGCCGAGCGCTTGGAACTTGAGATTCGCGGCGTAGGGGTGTCGCAGCTTGTCGAATCGTGCTATGAAACCGCGCAACGCCGGGCTCGCGAGAAGGGGTTACTTCTTTCACTCGAACTGCCCGACCACTTGCCCGAGGTCGCAGGCGATACCCGCCGTCTGCAGGAAGTCCTGCAGAATTTGCTGGACAACGCCATCCAATACACCCTGCCGAACGGGAAGATTATTCTCAGTGCCGAAAATAGAAACGATGAAGTGGTCTTCACCGTTTCCGATACGGGCATTGGCATTCCAACTGCCGATCAACCCCGCATTTTTGAGCGTTTTTATCGCGTGGATGCGGCGCGCTCTCGGGAGGCCGGCGGCACAGGCCTGGGTCTGTCCATTGCCAAACATCTCATCGAAGCCCACGGCGGCCGGATCTGGGTCCAGAGCGAAATCGGGGTCGGCTCGAAATTTCATTTTGCTGTTCCCGTATTCGACGCCGAGCGTGTCGCCCTCCGCGGCGCCGTCCCGATCGGCGCTTCCGGAGCACGCACCAGCCGTCCTCTTCCTTCGGTTTAGACTGCCTGCCTCTCCGCTCGTCGGGCCGCACCCAAACCCAAACTCTCCAAGCGGCAGTCCCAGACTCCTTCGTTTCTCGCTTATTTACCTCACCGTGAACAGCCCGTAACATCTGCCGGGCATCTTGTTTGGTAGGCGTGCGAAAAGGGTTTTTTCGCCGCGGAGGCCCTGCATGGAAATTGCTCCCGGCTTGACGGAAGTTGTTCTCCACGACACTCTCGTCAATTATTTGATCTCGATGGCCAGGCTCGTCGAAAGCGCCATGAACCGCGCCCTCGATGCCCTTGTCAGCTTTGACAGCGAGCGCACCGCGGGGCTTCCCGGGGAAGTTTTCCTTCTCGAACCGCGCATCAACGAAATGGAAATCGTCATTGATGAGCATGCGATTCGCTTATTGCGCCGCGGTTCCTACACCGATGATGAAATGCGCCTCATCGTTGCCGCACTGAAAATTACCAATGATCTCGAACGCATCGGGGATATCGCCGTGAACATTGCTGCGCGGGTGATTTCCTTGCGCGAAATGCCTGAAGCGAAAGCTCCCGAAGAATTGGCTCCCATGGCCGAAGCCGTGCGCGCCATGGTCAGCCGCAGCCTGGGTGCGCTGATTTTCAGGAATGCCGATATGGCTGCGCAGGTTTTGGAGAGCGACGACGTCGTCGATCAATATCGCGATCGTATCTTTGAAAACCTGCTCCAGCACATGACCCAAGACGTCGCACTCGTCAGTCCAGGCATGCAATTCATTCTTGCCACGCGTCATCTCGAACGTATCGCCGACCACGCGACCAATATCGCCGAAGACATTATTTTCTGGGTTCGCGGTCTCGACGTTCGCCACGGCCGAGGTTTGACACTCGCTCCCGATCAGAGCGACACCACACAGCGCATTACCTCAGAACCCCCGGCCGAGGTCACCGAGAATTCACACGGCCTTCATCGAGACTTGAACCCGGGATGCGAAACTCAACCTGTTTGAACTTCAGTTCCCTGTCCTACCTTGGGGACCGGTTGCACCCCTGGCTCCGGTCCCCTTCTCCCCTCTAACGGCCCCCTGCCAGTCCCGGCAATTTACCTTTTCTCTAAGTGTAGGAATTGGCATTCGATTTTTGGTGGCTACCGGCTTGCGCGCGAAGGGCTTGCCCCTCTTTTTTCGTAAGTCATTGATTAAGAAATGGATAGAAAACCCTCCCCTCAATTGTTACAGACTATTCATGTTCAATTGACATAACTGTAAGAGTCCCCCACTAAGGTCACAGCCGGGGTGATTTCCTTCCCACGGGTGTAGTTCGAAATTCTGCAAAAAAAAAGAGAGAGGCAATGAAAAAATTTGCGCCACTGACACTGTCGTTGTTCCTGCTGACTGGAACCGCGTTCGCTGATTCACCAAAAGATTCACCCAAACCCGCTGATGCTCCGACGGCAAAAGCAACCCAGCCGGCTAAGCCAGCAACCGCTGAAAAAACCAGCGCAGAAATTGCAGCGGAAGTCGAGGAACTGCGCCAGGTTCTACAGACTCAACAAGAAGAACTCCAAGTATTAAAGGAAGAGTTGGCCAAGCGCGACAAGCAGATCGAAGACGCGCGCGAAGCCGCTGCTTCGGCAAACTCGCGCGCTACCGAAGCCACCGTAAAAGCCAGTGAAGCTGTGGCCACGTCCGCAGAAGTCAAAACGACCACTTCGGAGCTGAACACCACGGTCAGCAATTTGGCCGCTGGAAACGCCGCCGTGGTGAATGGCACCACCGCAGCTTCCGGTCAGGGCACCGGCAGCGCCGATGATGAAAAGGGTCCCACGACCATCCGCTATAAGGGTGTAAACATCACCCCCGGAGGGTTCCTTGCCGCGGAAACAGTGTATCGGAGTCTCGCCACCAGTAGCGACATCCCAACA
>DATFZN010000132.1:0-8892 GCA_035314425.1 Candidatus Acidiferrum sp.
GCCCTGATTGCACTCCAGACGGACGGCTCTCACGCCTCCAATCTGGCCGGCATCGTCCGTTGAACCGTCATCGAGGACAAAAACCTCGGCCGCGGGAGTGACCTGATCGAGAATCGATTCGACCGCCCGACCAATGGCCGCCCATTCGTTGTAACAAGGCACATATGCACTGACTTTTTTCGGTGCTGTCCGCATTAACGCTCACAAATTTCCGAAGCGCTTGATTTGACACAGGAATATATCAATCCAGGCTTTATTTCGATTCATTAATTCGTGGTAGAAATGCAAGCTGCTCAATAGGGAGATTTGAGCTGGGCCGGCGTTGCAGCTGCCACCCGCAGGTATCATCACCAACGGCAGACTAGACGATCCGAGATTTAGAGCCCGCGGCTACAAAGGGACCTGTGAACGGTGGGTTTTATGTGGTCGAGCAACCGGTCGTATGGATTCGAGCGCAAGGATCGCAGCTAACACGCGGACGATCTGTCCTTTGGCTTCGAGTGGTACCCATTGACCGTGGCGGCTGGAAGATCACCTCGATCGAAGAGACAAACCGATGATGCGGCAACTGTAGGCGAACCGTCCCCGGTTTGCTCGGCTTTAAAGAAGCAAAGCGGGACGCTTCGCCTACGCTTCTATTCGTTGCGGCTGCGCCCCATTGTAGAAACCCCTGTTCGCCTCTTGTCTTCGGCAAGGATGCTGGGCGCGAGCGTGTTTTCTTTGCGATGGCGCAAATATCGCACTCGCACGATCTCGAGGATTGCACGTTAGCCCAACTCGTCGCCTTGACGATTTGCACGGGCCAAACCAAACTGGCGATCACTTTTCAAGCTGACCGATAGACATTGAAAGTCCAAACAGCTTATTCTTTCATTTGGCAGGCGATGACTCCCTCTCCCGGTGACAATTCGATTCAATATAGGCCAGAAATCGATGGATTACGTGCACTTGCTGTTGTTCCAGTGCTCTTGTATCACGCCCAGCTTGGCGCGCCAGGAGGATTTGTTGGCGTCGACGTATTCTTTGTGATTTCCGGATATCTGATTACGTCTTTGCTCCTCAAAAAAACGGAGGCAGCCCGATTGGATCTTCTGGAGTTTTGGGAAAGAAGAATTCGAAGGATATTTCCCGCGCTGGCTGTCGTGACTCTCGCAACGCTTGTTGTCGGCTGGTTTCTCCTGCTGCCAGCCGACTACAAAGAGCTTGGAGAATCCGTTTCCGCTCAAACGCTTCTTCTGGCGAACGTATTCTTCTGGCACCACACCAGCTACTTCGATAGCGCTGCCGATATCAAACCGCCGCTCCACACATGGTCGCTCGCGGTGGAAGAACAGTTCTATCTGCTGTATCCCGTGCTGCTTGTTGGACTAGCGAGGTTGCGCCGACCCGTAGGAGCAGGGATAATCCTCTTCCTTTGTGTCGCTTCGTTCGCACTAAGCGTTGATGGTGTCGCCCATCACCCGCAGGCAGCTTTTTACTTACTTCCCTCGCGAATGTGGGAGCTAGGCCTTGGGGCTATCGTGGCTGCCCTCCCTCGAACCATTCCACATCAGGCTTGGGTCCGAGAGCTGGCAAGTGGGATCGGATTGGCGATGATACTCTGCGCGATATCTTTCTATGACGCTTCGACGCCATTTCCAGGGATCGCCGCATTGTTGCCGTGCCTCGGTGCTGCATTATTCATTCTATCAAATGGGCCGAGGCCAACAATCTCAGGCAAGTTCCTCTCCTGGCGCCCGCTTGTAATAATTGGACTCATATCTTATTCCTTATATCTTTGGCATTGGCCCATTTTGGTCTTCGCAAATTACTGGGCGCTTAATCCGCTGCCAGCCGCCGTCCGCATTGGACTTCTTGGTCTTTGTTTTTTGCTCGCTGCAGCATCCTGGAAATACGTAGAGATTCCATGCCGAAAGCGGGGATTAGTGCCACGTAGAATTGCGGTATTCTGCTTAGCATTAGCGACCGCATCAATCCTGATCATGATTGGAGTTGTGATCAGCAGATTCGACGGAGTGAGCTCCCGGTTGCCTGATGCCGTACTGCGATTCGCAAACGGTCGGTCTGATTTTAATCCGGGCTTCAATAGCGAGTTAAGCTTGCAGGACGCGGAAGCGGGGCGGTTCCTTGCTTTGGGATCAAATAGGTCAGAGGATTCAATTCATCTTCTGGTCTGGGGAGATAGCCATGCCATGGCTGCTTTACCGGCCCTGGATTACCTCTGCAAAGAATACTCGGTCCGAGCATTTGCCGCAACTCATTCGGAGACCCCACCCTTCCTAGACTACGTTCCCGACGGTAGCTATAGCCTTAAGCAAGATGCGCCAGCCTTCGGCGAAGCCGTGATCAGATTTATCCGGGCACGTCAGATTCGAAACGTCCTCCTAATTGCAAGATGGAAAGGCTACAATGCGGGACATTCTCCGGAGTTCCATGCTGCGTTGACGAAGACGGTTACGGAGCTCCAGAAGTGCGGCGCCAAAATTTGGCTCATGCAGGAGGTGCCCAACTTCTCTTGGGACGTCCCAAGAGCTTTAGCTCGTGCCGCCCTATTCCACAAGGATCCGGAAAAACTGAACTTGCCATTGAATTCTTACTTCGAACAGGTCGCCGATCAAGAGCACGAATTTGTGCAGGCAGCAGGGTCCAATGTCATTGTTTTGAATCCGGCGAAATATTTGTCCAAAGGGACAATTGTTCCATCCAGTGAAAACGGAGTCCCGCTTTACCGAGACGTCCATCACCTAACAATTCATGGAACAATGCTAATACGGCCGATGTTTCTGCCCATATTTGCACCGTAAGCCGGAATCCTCTTTTCTCTTTTCGGACTAAGTGCACTTTTATGGAGGGAGACCTGGGACAAGTGATGCGGAAATTTTAGTTAGGCGAACCGTCCCCGGTTTGCTCGGCTTTGAAGCGGGACGCTTCGCCTACGCCTTCTGTCTTTGGGCCTTGGTCTACGCCCGTTCGCCGCCGATTAGGCTCGCGTATAACCGCAGGTGCGCTTCGATCATTGCGTCTTCGCTGAACTTTTCAATCACTGTTCGGCGGGCGTTTTCGCCGATCATCGGGATCCGCGCTCGCGAGCGCAGAGCCCGATCCAGGGCGTTCGCCAAGGCGCTGCCGGAAATCTCCGCAGCAAGAAAACCGTTCTCACTGTCCGTGATCTGCTCGACCACGCCGCCGCTCGGTGTTGCCACGACACAGCAGCCCGAAGCCATTGCTTCCAGGATCACGCAAGGAAAATTCTCTGCCGGCGAGGCGAAAAGAAAAATGTGCGATTCGGCATACAAGTCTGCAATTTTCTTTCGATCCGCGATGTAACCGAGATCCCGCGTGCGGTACCCCTTCTTCAATTGAGCGATCGCCCAGCTGCTGTTTGACCCGACAAAGGTTAATTCGACTTCTTCAGGCTCCGCCAGATTCAGCGCCTCCTTTACAACGTTAAATCCTTTGTGTGGATCTTGAAAATTTCGGTTTACGATCAGGATCTTTAATCGATGCAATTTTGTTTGAGCCGGCCTGAATCTGTTGGGATTAACCCCGTTCGGAATGTGGTGTACCTTCCATCCTTTTCCGACCTGGCTGCATCGAATCGTGTCGTAAAAGTATCTCGACGGCGCTATCACGTTAACAATCAATCCGGCGAGCGCCGCGATTTTCCGGTACAATTCTTCGGTGGTCCGGTCAAGATCACCGATCGGCCAAAGGCCAAGTTGCGGACAATGACCACATTCTCGGAGATAACCTGGACATCCCCTCGGATGATCGCATCCGCCAGTGACGCCCCAGAGTCCATGAAATGTCCAGACCACGCGCTTCACGCGGATTAGTCCGGCTAGAGCTTCGATAGACGCATAATCCCCATGGAAGTTATGAATATGAACGATGTCCGCACGATCGTTTTGAAGTTTCGCGAAATGCCGATTCGTCCACTCGAACGTTGGAAACAACTTTTCCATCACATCGTGCAGGCGGGAATGATTCAACCTACTAAGCAGACGCGGATACATCACCTCCGCGTTTAAACTGGGCGACTCAGGAACCAAAAGCCGTGTATTCGGGATGCGCGATCGAAGCTGATGAACGACAGTCTCGGCTCCGCCAAATTGCAACTGGTTGTTGACCAGGAGGATTTCCATGACGGCTTCAGCCCCGCTCCGTGCGCGTCAGTCGCCGGCCCAGCCTGATACCGGGTCTTTCGACAAACCGGAAGAGCAACTCCGAGAAAAAAACCGTGAGAGGGACCGCTGCAATCAATAACCCAAGAAACATCCCCTGGCGATTCACGCGCGGAATCAGCACCAGAATGAAAGATTGAACCAGCCAGATACAACTCACATGACCGAGATAGGTCGAATAGGAGATCTCTCCGAGTCGTTGGACCCACGGAAGATTCAAAAGCGCTCTGAATTTCGAGGTTCCGCGCGTCTCACTGTCACCCAGGGCGAGCGCAAAAACAGAGGTCCAAAGCGCGAGAGGAATAGAGAGTGTGAACCATAAAACCGCGGGCGCGGTGAAAAAGAATAACAACCACGGAAGATTTTTATGTTTGCCCCTGACTTCAGTAAAAATCCAGTAACAGCTTCCGCCGACAAGGAATAGCAACAGCTTTTGAAGAAGGAACGACTGCATTGGAAACAATGAATCCATGATCGCACCACAACGCATCAAAACGACAATCGATCCTGTACCCAGAGCAAACCAACCAATCGGTCCCAGCCTTTTGCATATCAAGGCCATCAGCGGGGCACACAGATAGTACTGCCACTCCAGCGAAATGCTCCAGGCCGGCGTTACAAAGGCTGCCGCTGAATTGGGCAGTATGTTGTTCGGGACAACGCCATGCAGCATCGGCAGATGAGCGATCAGATGGCCCCAGAAATGTCGACTTTCGCTCTCCCAGTTGGCAATGGAATTGCGAAGCATTACCGGGTCTGCGGGCCAGCCTGCCGCGAGAATCAATCCGAGCAACGGGCGAAGTAACAACGCAATCAACAGTGTAACTGCGAAAACAGGGAACAAACGAAGAAAACGTCTCCCGATAAAGACAAAATATCCCTCCTGTTTTTCCGCGAGTAACTTCGTGATGACAAAACCACTCAAGATGATGAAAACGTCGACGGCGTATTCGCCCTTTGCAAGGACTCGGACAAAGGGTGGCAACGTCTCGTAACGAAAGCCCGAAGACAACAGAATGTGGTCGAGCACAACCCACCAACTGAGGAAGCAACGCAGACCGTCAAACTCGCCGATTCGCGCGACAGGCTTCGCCGAAGCGCTGCTCATCTCTTGTTGTGTGGCTGACAATGTGGTTAGCCAGGAGCAATTCATTCACGCCACGAAGTCTTGCCTGCAACGTCGCACGGTAATTCGACAAACCCATTTCGCGGATCGTGACTGCTCGACACAACGCCTTTCCCGATGGCTTCCCAAAGGATGCCAGCCCTTCATCGTGAGAGTTCTCATTGCATTCCATCTTCAAAGAAAAATGTGGCCAAGAGCAATGAAACTCGTGATCCAAACCCTGTTCCACTGCAAATTACCTCGGATGCAAACTCGCTCTTCTGCCAAAACCTGTCTAAATTTGGGACAGGATCGCATTCTTCTCTATCTATCACTTGCATTTTTCGTGTTCGTAATTGGAACGAGTTGGCACAGGCTGTTTATCGGCGCGAACCATACAGACGAAGCAGCCTACATCGCCATGCCATATCGCCTATGGTTGGGGGATCGTCCATTGATCGATGAGTATTGGGTTTCCCAGTTCCCCGCCATTCTTCTGGAACCCTTTGTCGGAGCTTACGTCAAGCTCACCGGCAGCACAGAGGGAATCATCTTATTTTTTCGCCATATTTACCTTGTCTTCAACATCGCGACAGCTCTGGTGTTCGTTTGGGTCTTGGCGCAGCGGCCACACGAGGACCGACCGCAACAGGACGTGAATGGGTTGCCACTCTGGGCCGCGGTTTTGGTGGGAGCACTTTGCATCGGATTTGTCCCCTACGGCATCTTCAATCTTGGTTACAACGAGTTGGGAATGGGATTTCTCGAGATCGGCACGCTCCTTCTGTTCTCGGCTATCGCCAGAAACACCGCGCCGGAACGGGTCCAGGCGAGACGCCGTTTTCTCGGAGGGCTGTTTCATGGGTTGGCCATCGTATCCTATCCAACCTTATTGATGGGGATTGCCGTTTTCGCCTTGGTTTTGCTCCCTTGGCGGCGGTGGCGCCGAATTGCGTTTCTGAGCTACCTGCTGGGCACTGCGATCGGCGGCGGATGGAGCTTACTGTTCGTGCTCCGCGTTTCGCGCGAGCAGCTGCGGACGGCCGTAAACTATATGCTCTCGTGCGGCCAGCAGGGGGGCGGCCTTCCCAAGTTTGTCTCCATCTTCTCCGATTTCTACCATTTTCTACCCCACAAAGGTGTGCTGCTTACCCTAACTGTCGCCATCCTCATACTCACTCGCCTCGGAGTTCGCCATGCGCGCCTGGGTCTATTGCTGCTGCCTGCCATTTTAGCAACCGCGCCACTACCGGCTTCATTTTTTGGGCCCTTGTTGTTAATGCGTAACGTGGCGATTCTAGCGCCTATCCCGCTCGTCTTGGCAGCACGGAACCCCCTGGCACAGCGAGTGTTCCTGTTGTTGTGGTGTCCTGGCATGATCGCCGGCATGGTCACCGCTTGGAGCAGTGACAACGGCGCCTGGAACTTTGCAATAGGCGGGTTTCTCGCCACGATCGCATCAGGCGTCCTTTTCTGGATCGCGCTGGCGGAAGAGGGGCAACGACGCGAGACCGGGCGCACCGCATGCCTTTGGAAATCCGCAGGGTTCCTCGCCATATCATCGATCGCAACTCTGTCCGTGCTCTTTCAACTATCGTCCGCTTATGGCGAGGCGGACCTGACGAATGCCCGCGTTCGCATCGATTTTGGACCGTTGCGCGGCATCTTCACCACGCCGGAAAAATATAACTTTTACCGTCGTCTTAACGACGACGTCACCTCGCTGGCGCCGCGATCCACAATACTGTTCTTCTACGGCCTGCACTTGGGTTATCTGATCACTCCGATGCGCCCGCTCGTTCAATCCCTTGCATTCCCCAATCCACTGGATGTGCCCAAGCTGAATCCCCAAATCGCGATCAGTTACTTCAGCCGGCGACGTACAACGCCAGACTACATAGTAAAGGTGAATACCATCCCATTCGGACCAGCGTATGCTTATCAGAGCGAGATCATGTACGCAGCCGATGACCCCTTGGTGCGACTGGCCGAAAGTCCGGCCTACAAACGGATCATACACAACGATCAATACGAGATATTTTCCAGAACACGCTAGCCTGCACCCCTCCCAAACTTTTGCTTCAAGAAAAGCATTAGCGCGAAAATCTCACGAGCGCTTTGGCTTGTGAGATTTTCGCGCTAACCAAACAATGCTTTTCGGCCAAACCTTCGCGCAAAATTCCAGAGGCAGAGAGGAGTCAATCTTGCAAGCCTGGAGTGCCGATAGATCTGAAAAGCCGGTGGACCGACTGACCACGAATCAAGGCAAATTGAATACCAGAGATCTTCGACGACTCTTCTGAAAACCGCCAGCGGATAAATGCGATTTGCCTCCACCAATTCCCGCAGCCATCTCTCGGCCTCGCCGAGATCGTGCGCCTGAGCATCGGACGGCCACGCCGTTAATCGCCGGTGCAGATCGACGCGAGGTCCCACGCCAAGGCGCTTGAGCTGAAACTCGTGAATCGCGGCCACAGACTTTTTCATCCTGTCCGAAAGTCTTTTGCTGATCCCGTGTTGATGTTCGCGATAGGCCGAGAGAACTGCGTTGAGCGGTAAGAAAGATTGATGGGGAGCTATGCGTGCCCAAAGGTCATAATCTTCCGCCGGCTCAAACTCGGAACGATACGGTTGCCAGCGACAACGGCGCAGCAGGACTGAAGACTGGACGATACAGTTCCGGAAAAGCAGTGTTGCCGGGACCTCTTCGGGCGATGGCGGCTCCAAGGAACCAAGAACCCTGCCGCCATCGTGGATAATCTCGGCTCGACTGTAGACGACATCGAAACTCCGCCCAGTCTCTAACGCCTGAACCTGGATTTTCAATCGCTGCGGTTTGGCCAGATCATCCGCATCAAGAAACGCCAGATAGTCACAATCGCTCTTTGCAACTCCGGCGTTTCTTGCCGCGGCAGCACCCTGGTTCTTTTTGAGCCGTATCGTCTTAACGCGTTGATTGTGTTCGAAACTTTGAAGTATCTCCCAGCTCTCATCGGAAGACCCATCATCGACCGCAATCAAATCAAAGTCGCGGAAATCCTGATTGAGCACACTTTGGACCGATTCCCGGAGGAATGGAGCGCTGTTGTAAACCGGCATGATAACCGAGACGCGGGGCACAGCAGACTGTTAAACAGAAGAAAACAAAGTTTAAAAAGAAGGAAACGAAGAAATTGAACAGAAGTTAGCGAAGGAAGCAAAGTTTTTGGGGGGGGTGCGAGCCACGATCCACGAGCAAATTCGATCTTCGGAGCACAACACCGGCCCTCATGAGATCCACGACCTTAAGGATCCTTCATAATCCTTTGCTTCCTTCGCTACCTTCTGTTCAATTCCGCGTTGTTTCCTCTTCAAGTTCGCAACGCCATTTGCTTAAATGCGGCTTTAAATCGGTTTTCCCAAGTGTGGTCGCTCAAACAGCGGCGACGTCCGGCGTTGCGAATCCGTTCGCGTAGATCGGGCCGTTTGAGGTAAAAACGAATCTTTTCGATTAGTTCATCTTTATTCCGGTAGCACGCGATCTCCGAATCAATTTCGAAGAATTCTTCGAGTTCGTCCTGGTGTTCCGTGAGATAAAACCCGCCGCTCATGGGCACTTCGAAA
>DATFZN010000133.1:0-3527 GCA_035314425.1 Candidatus Acidiferrum sp.
TCTAAACTATTCCATTTAGCCGCCCTGAGGGTGAGCCGAGTCGCGAAACTTTGCGACGAAGCTGACAGTCCGTTCAGTTTGCAAATGGATGGCCACTCCATCGAATCGATAAGTCCACCATCGACAGAGCCTTCTCATGGACATTTCGACGGCAACGACGATTTTGTTCCTCACCGCAGTAAACTTTTCTGATTTTGAACATTGGTCCTACGGGGATTTCTCACACTGTCTCAAGTAACTGCGGCATAAGCCATCTACAGACAGCATTCGAGCTCAGGTGAATACAGCGAACCGCTGATTGTCCTTACTCGTGTGCCTGTTCATTCTGACGCCGTCGGAATGGAGTAGTGCATCCACTCGATACTGCCGATTTTTCCGTGCCGCGCAGGCAAATGTTCTACCAGTGAGGTTTCTTGGCTGACCACGATTCCAACGATGACCCCCTGCGCGGCTGGTGCCCCGATTGCAGCCCTTATTTGATTGCGGTGGCGGTGATGCTTCCCACATTCATGGAAGTGCTCGACACTGCCATCGCGTCTGTGGCTCTTCCGCACATCGCGGGAAGCTTGTCTGCCACAACCGACGAAGCCACTTGGGTTTTGACGAGCTATCTGGTCGCCAATGCGGTGATCCTCCCCGCCAGCGGGTGGTTCTCTCTGCGGTTTGGACGGCGCAATTTCCTGCTTTTCTGCATCGTCCTTTTCACCATCTCTTCATTTCTTTGTGGCGCAGCCGCCAGCCTGGGAATGATTCTGCTCGCACGCGCTGCACAAGGCGCTGGTGGGGGCGCCTTGCAGCCACTGTCCCAAGCGATACTCCTGGAGAGTTTTCCTCCAGCCAAACGTGGCGTAGCCATGGCGCTGTTCGGACTCGGCGTGGTTGTTGCTCCCGTCTTGGGCCCCACCCTCGGCGGCTGGCTCACCGACCAATACTCCTGGCGGTGGGCGTTCTACATCAACGTTCCCGTCGGAGTGCTCGCCGTCTTTATGATTTATCGTTTCGTTAAAGATCCCCCTTACGTTAAAAACGCGAAAGTTGGGCGCATCGATTCCATCGGGCTTGGCCTGCTTGCCATTTGGCTCGCATCACTCCAGATCATTCTCGATAAGGGCCAGGAAGATGATTGGTTCAGTGCACCTTGGATTCGTTGGGCGTTTGTCATTCTCATCGCCGGCTTCGCCGCGTTCCTCATTCGAGAACTCGTGACACGAGCACCTCTTGTGAAGCTTAGCGTATTGATGAATAGAAACTTCGCTTTTGGGTGCCTGCTGATCGGCTTATTTGGTGGCGTAATCTACGCAATGGTCACGATTCTTCCGCTGTTCTACCAAACCGTGATGGGCTATACGGCCAGCGCAGCCGGTTTAGCTGTCAGCCCGCGTGGTCTAGGTGCGGTCTTCATCATGCCGGCAGTGGGTGTACTCACCAGCAAAATTGACAACCGCTGGCTCATTG
Organism: Candidatus Acidiferrum sp.; assembly: GCA_035314425.1. Lineage (GTDB taxonomy): Bacteria > Acidobacteriota > Terriglobia > Acidiferrales > UBA7541 > Acidiferrum. The sequence continues at coordinate 1,456 of DATFZN010000133.1, forward strand.
CCGCGGGCTTTCTTCTATTTGCGTGGGCAAGCTATGCAATGGGAGAACTTACGCTGCAAATCTCTCAATGGTCTTTGACCTGGCCCATCATCGTAAGCGGTGCGGCCTCCGGTCTGGTGTTTGTTCCCCTTTCCACGCTGGCCATGGGCACCCTTAAGAACGAACAAATTGGAAATGCCAGCGGGCTTTACAATTTGCTTCGGAATATTGGCGGGAGCATCGGAATATCCGTTGCCAACACCTTGGTGACCCGTCATTCACAAACACACCGCTTGGACTTGTCCCGTTATTTGACACCCAGCCGCGTGCTCCGGCATGGAGTCTACATACCTCAGGGACCGGGACTCTATCACGTCGGCCCTCATCTCGCCCAACTTCGTCAATACGCCAAGTTAGCGAACGGGTTAGACATACAGGCTACTGTCTATTCTTACGTCGACGTATTGCGGTATATCGCAATCGTCTGTTTGCTCTGTGCGCCTATCATTTTCGCGGTTCGCAGCGTCAAGGCGAAGAAAGGCGCTCCCGCGGGTGCGCATTAGCGAGGAACCATCGATGGCAGAAGAACAACAATACCTGGAAATTCGTGATGAAATTCAGCGCCTCCGTGACGAACAGCAACGTCTGCGCGACCAACAAGAAGAACTGCGCCGCAACAACAAGTCTTCTCATAACGGAGATTCCAATCACCAGAACCAAGACGACACACCGGCGAATTCGCAAACGGACGGTAATGAAAACAAGAATGGAGACAAGGGCAGCGACAAAAATAAGAACGACAAACAGGAGGAAAAACCGAAACCGCCTTTAAAGCGCCGGGTGACCACGTATGTTCAGGAGCACCGCAAAACTGTTCTTCTTGCAACTGCCGGCTTCGTGGTCTCTGTCATCCTTGCCGTCGTTTTGCTCCTGTACCTCAGTTCTTATGAGTCCACCGACGACGCGCAAGTCGACGGCCATCTCAACAGCATCAGCGCAAGAATCAGCGGCACTGTGACTGCTGTATACATCGAAAACAATCAAACTGTTACGGCAGGTGAAGTCCTCGTCGAGCTCGACCCTCGTGATTATCAAGTCGCTCTCGACCAGGCCAAGGCCAGCGTGGCTCAGGCCCAGGCTCAACTACGCGCCGAGAGCCCCAACGTTCCTATTGTGCTTACCACCAACGAGACCACCATTTCCACTTCCAATTCCGATGTAGCCTCTGCACAGGCTGCCGTTGCCGCCGCAGAGAAGGACTATGAGGCCAAGCTCGCCAACATTCGCCAGGCCGAAGCCAACAACATCAAGGCACAAACGGACGTGAGACGCTATGAGCCTCTAGTTCAGCGCGAAGAAATATCCCACCAACAGTTCGACACCGTCGTTGCCGCTGCCAGGAGCCAGGAGGCAACCGTGGAAGCGGCCCAGGCCAGTGCCCTCGCTGCTCAGAAAAGTATCGACCAGGCCCGCGCACAACTGCGCCAGGCACAGAGCCGCTTGGCGGAAGCCCAGCGTAACGCCCCGCGAACAACCGCAATTCGCAAAGCGCAAATCGCTAGTCGGGAAGCCGCTATGCTTGCGGCTAAAGCGCTGGCAGAACAAGCCGCCTTAAACCTTTCGTATACAAAGATCGTTGCACCCATTAGCGGTGTGGTGAACGAAAAAACCGTGGAGCTAGGTCAGCGCGTCCAACCGGGCGAGCAGATGTTCACAATCTCGCAACTCGACGACATCTGGATTACCGCGAATTTCAAGGAAACCCAATTGCGCAAAATGCATCCCGGGCAGCAGGCCGATATCAAGGTCGATGCGTATGGAAGGACGCTACACGGCTACGTAGAAAGCATGCCGGGCGCAACTGGCGCGGTCATGAGTTTACTTCCCCCGGAAAATGCCACCGGCAACTTCGTCAAAGTTGTGCAGAGACTCCCGGTCCGCATCCGGCTCAATAAAGGTGAAGATCCAGAGCATCGCCTGCGTCCGGGCATGTCTGTAGAACCGAAGGTTTGGCTGCGCTGATTTCGCAAATCAAATGCTGTGAGTTGTGATGGGGATGGCTTAGCCGGATTTCTTCCTTGGCACCTTCGCGC
>DATFZN010000134.1:0-3729 GCA_035314425.1 Candidatus Acidiferrum sp.
TCGGGCGACGATGGAGATCGCTGCTTTAGGATATCTAGTTTTGATGGCACAAAGAGCGGGCAGCGTCATGATGGCATCACCGACCCAGTTCGTGGCACGCACCATGATTTTCATCAAGCACCCCGCCGAACAGGAATGCGCTGGTGAACCGCATCGAGAAAGGCCGCTTCCAGCGGGAAATCCATTTCAATGACTGCGACGTAGATGGGCATTTCCACGGGATCGACATCGGCCATGTTCTGAGCATCTTTTTCAGTGGTGATCAGGGCGCGAGATCCTGCTTCTCGGGCCGCATCAAGGAGTTCGTGGATTTCGCCGTCGCTGTAATGATGATGATCGGCAAATGCTTCTTTTCCCGCGATGGGGAGGTTCCACTTTTGCAAATCGAGAAGGAAAGCCCCGGGATTGCCTATGCCACAAAAAGTGAAAAACGGGCCTTCGCCAAGTTCTTCAGCGGAAAGCGTTGGCGCATTGGCGTCCCCCCACATTTTGTGGAAACCAAGAAGCTTGGTCTTTGCGGCGAAGACGGGGAATTCCTGCAGTTTGGCGAGGGCCGCTTCGGTCTCGGGTGCGGTACCGGTTCGGGTGATAACCAAGATGTCGGCGCGATCCATTGCGGAAATGGGTTCGCGCAGGCGACCCGCGGGGAGCAAGCGTTCGCCACCCAGAGGACGAACCGAATCCATCAGGAGAATGTTCACATCGCGGGCCAGGCCGAGATTCTGGTAGCCGTCGTCCAAAAGGAAAATATCAACGGCATTTTCGAGGCGCCGGCCCTCTACCAAACGATCCTTGCCGACACCGAATTGCGCGCGACCTTTGAGGCGATACTTCATGAGCTCGATTTCGTCGCTGGTGCGACCGTTGCCTCGATAACCGCGGCTTAAAATCCCCACGCGCTTCCCTTCCTGCAATAATTTTTCGGCCAGCCAAATGACCATCGGAGTTTTGCCGGTGCCACCCAGAGTCAGATTGCCGACGCTGATTACAGGCTTCCTAAGATGCTGCTGCTTGCAGACGCCAACTTCATAGAGCCACGCGCGGAAGCACACGATGCTTCCATAGAGCACGGTGAAAGGCCATAAAACAAAGCGCGCTACAGCAGCAAAATTCATGGCGCGGCGCCACCTAGATATTTCTCGATTTCAGCGAGCGAACGATCCAAAGCGCCGCGGCTGTTCTCTACCAATCGACGCGCGGTATCGCCCATGCGCTGCATCTTGTCGCGATCCTTCAGCAGGTGAATCAATTCAACTCCGGCATCTTCGGGACTGCCAACCTGGATGGCCGCACCTGCCTCGATGAACCGCGCGGCAATTTCCGCGAAATTTTCCATGGAATCGCCAAAAACCGGGACTCTCCCAAATGCCGCGGGCTCGAGAATATTGTGACCGCCGGAGGGAACGAGAGAGCCGCCGACGAATACACCGTCGGCAAATTTATATAGAGAGGCTAGTTCGCCGATGCTGTCTAGAAGGAGGACCGTGACGTCGGCGGGAATTTCTCGCAGGCCGGAATCACCGCAATTTCCCGGCCCGGGAACTGCTAGCTCCGAGCGCCGAATAAATTTCCGGTGAGATTCATCGATGAAGGCGGCAGAGGCGGCAAAACGCTCCGGCTTACGCGGGGCGAGCACAAGCAAGGAGTTCTGGAAATCGCCCTGGGCAACTCCAAAGGCGATAAGAGCGAGGGGTTCTTCGGCGGCGACTACACTGCCTGCGACGATGACCGGGGCGCGACCAAGGCGCTTGCATTCGGCTTCGAGCCAGACGGAAAACGGAGTGGGCTTTGGCAATTCCATGTCGTATTTCAAGTTGCCACTGACCAATACTGCTTCACTCGGAGCGCCCAAAACTTTGAGGCGATCGGCGTCCAGTTGCGTTTGCATCAGGAAGGCAGCAGCGTCTGAAAGAACCGATTTCAAGAACGGCTTTAGATAGAAACCGAACCAGCCGAAGAATTTCTGGTAGCGCGCGAAAGACCTGTCCGAGATGCGCCCACTGAGGAAGACCACCGGAACTTTCTGTTCCTTGGCAACGCGAAGAAAATTCGGCCAGATCTCCGTTTCAAGGACGACGACGATTGCGGGTTTCACCCGCTCCATGACTCGTTTGCAGCAAAAGGCCCAGTCCAACGGAAAATAGATGGTGGCATCGGCAAACGGGAATCGCTCTTTGGCGAGGGCTTGGCCTGTGACGGTGGTGGTCGAAATGATGAGAGGGCGCTCGGGGTACGCGACTTTCAGACGCTTGGCGAGCGTTGCGCCTGCGAGGGCTTCACCTACAGAAACAGCGTGAATCCAGATGGCTCGCGGGCGCTCGGCAGGCAGGTTATCGAGCGCTGGAGCGGCGAAACCGAGACGTTGTGCAAGATTTGAGAAATATTTTCGGTAACGCGAACCCTGTACAATCCAGTATGGTGCAGTCACCAGGGCAGCAAGTGCCATCAAGAAACTGTAGAGGAAATACACTCGATGCAACTCCGGTCTGATTCACAAAGTGCGAATTCCCGTACGGGAAAACAGGCAACCCCGCCACTTCCCCAGGAATCGAAGGCCACAAGGTGTAATCAGTCTATTATATCCACATGCGAAATCACCTTGCTCGAGTTCTAACCATTTTCCTGAGATTAAGTTTGGGCGTCCTTGCTGCGGGGCAACAAGCATCGGCTCAGGCGGCAAAAAATGTGGCGTCTGATTCCCATGAAGGGATCACCATCAGTGTTGAGCCATGGATCCATGCTTCCAATTACAAAGAAAAATTCCCAAAGAAGTCGCCGTTTACCGGCGGAGTAGTCGGGCTGCATCTAACAATCAAGAACAACGGCGATGAAAGCGTGAAGGTGGATTTGCAACGGATTCGGTTGCTGCTCATACTGGGCGAGGAGAACCGCCAGGAGTTGATACCGCTTTCGGCCGACGATGTGGCGGACGCCGTCCTGCTGAAAGGCGGGAAAGATCCGACTCAGCGGCGCAACCCTCTGCCGATGCCGGTTGGAAAGCCCAATCCTTCGCGCGACAAAAATTGGACAGACTTAAGGAATGATTGCCAGAACGCGAGTATACCGTCGGCGGTCGTTGCGGCACATAGTTCGATCAATGGCTTGGTTTATTTTGATTTGCGCAGTGAATGGGACCTGTTGCAGAACGCAAAATTGTATGTGCCCAATCTGGTGACGATGGGAACGAATACGCCGCTGTCGTATTTTGAGATCGATTTGGGCCATGGGGTGGAGAATTAGGGGAAGCAGTTGGTAGGCAGTTGCAGAGGGCGGGATGAATCCTTCGCCCCCTAATAGGCGGCCTTACCAGGAAACCGCAGATCCGAAGAGCGCAGTCAAGACTGCGCCACGGTGGGCGGATGGGCTGGGTCCTTCGCAGCTCTTCACTCGGGATGAGTGTGCGCTGAAGCTACGACGCCAAAGCGCCTTAGGCGGACAGTTTGCCCTCAGTCAACGCGTCGGCTAATATTGAGTGTGACAAGAATTCTTTCCTCCACAGACCCATGCTCAAATTTCTAGACGAATTGAACCCGGAACAGCGACTAGCTGCGGAAACCACGGAAGGACCCCTATTGATATTGGCGGGAGCCGGGACTGGAAAGACGCGCGCAATTACCTACCGGATGGCGAACATCGTGGCGAACGGCACACCCGCCGACGCCATTCTTGCAGTGACCTTCACAAACAAAGCAGCCGAAGAAATGCTGGGGCGCGTGTCAGATCTACTGC
>DATFZN010000135.1:0-14821 GCA_035314425.1 Candidatus Acidiferrum sp.
TGATCGGCGTCATTCCAAACTTCTATACAAGCTACATTTATGACGCCGCCCCGCTCACTTGGAAACAGAAATTCTCGCTCACTGCACGGGGTACATTCGATCCGGTCTCCATGTTCGGTGTCGGCGTCGCTGCCGGCATCGAGCAGGCAAATGACTCGTATGCGGGGTACGGGCAAGGTGCCGCGGGATACAGCAAACGTTTTGCCGCAAAGTTTCTAGACGGAAGGACGAGCGACTTCCTGACACGTGCGGTGTTCCCCTCGCTCCTTCACCAGGATCCGCGCTACTACTATCAGGGCACCGGCTCTGTTAAGTCCCGCTTCGTCCATGCGGTCAGTTCAGCATTTGTCACACGCGGCGATAGTGGGCGCACTGTGCCCAACTACTCTTTTGTGCTTGGCGACATGTGCTCAGCCGCACTGTCCAATCTGTACTATCCGCCAGCGAATCGTGGGGTGAGTCTGGTCTTCAACCGGGCCGCCGTTGGCCTCGCCGGAAGAATCGGTGGCAATCTAATTCGCGAATTCCTCTCGAAGCGCTTGACGAGAAACGTGCCGGGCGATGAACAGCCCTGAACATGGTGGTTCGAATCAACCTCAATTCAGCCGCGGTTTTTTCGTTTTGACGTCTCCGGGTTCTTCGCAGAAAGACGTGGACCGCAAAGTCTTTTCCACAACTCTAGCTATTTGAAAATGCCGCTGGCGGACAATCTCTGCTCGGCCCGCAGTCCAGATCTCACGTTGCGGTAAGCGGGGCCCGCCCTCTGGTCCTGAACCGTAGCAATCGAAATCCAAATACTTTACCTCGAGTCGCTGACGGGACCCAGGCAATCAATCTTCCTCTCTCAATTGTAGGTGAATTCTACCTAATCTTTTTCAGCCCGAGGCTGATTGACGGATTGATAGCTTCTTGCTGCCCTTTCGTTTGATCAGGGTATTCCCGATTTCGCGAGACCCACTATCGTATTGACCGTTTGGCTTGTCCTCGATCGAACACGCTGTTCTTGGTCGCCATTTAGGAACTATGGGACTCAGATCGGACTTGTCGAAAAAGAGTGCATTTACTGTTCACTATTTTTCAGGCTCTTAGCCATTCGCCCTTCGTTTTCGCTTCAAAGCTGTAATTGCATCCCTGGATGCCACAACTCCATTCGACATCCTTTTCTCTCCTGGGGTTTGCTCGACGGTACAACCAGCCTCTGTGTACGGGACACTCCTCAGTATTTACGCCAGGCTCCGTTATCAAATAGGTTTGGTCCGGCATCCCCATGAGCGTGAAATATCCGTCGATTGAGTTATAGCGCACGCTACAACCAAGTGAAGCACAATGGTAGGAATCGCAGTTTCCCGTATTAGCCCGTGACCCATGAGATTCGTACTTCATACCATGATCGTCGCGCGAACAAAGCGGTTTCAACTGACTGCTCAGGATTACGGTTGAGTCGATTCTCATGGACAGGCCTCTGCGGAAGCTAAGTCGAACAATCATTCTTAAGCTAGAGATAGTGATGTAGAAGCTGGTTAGTAGGATCCGCTCATGCCACCACCATACCCGGCACCAGCCGCTGCCGCCTTTTCATCCTCCCGGTAATCAGCAATCAGGACTTCTGTCGTCAGCATTAAGGAGACGATTGATGCAGCATTTTGGAGTGCGAGCCGGGTGACTTTTGCAGGATCGATCACACCAGCCTTGACTAGGTCTTCGAATTCACCAGAATCGGCGTTGAAGCCAAAGCTATCGTCCTTTGATTCGCGTACACGCCCCAAGATAAGCGCTCCTTCGTGGCCAGCATTTAAGGCAATCTGGCGCAAAGGTTCCTCCAAAGCTCGCTTTACGATGTTTACGCCGACAGCTTCCTCATCGTGGAGCTTCAACTTGTCGAGGGCGGGCAAGCAGCGTACCAAGACGGTACCGCCGCCAGCGACGATGCCTTCTTCCACTGCGGCCCGGGTGGCGTGCATGGCGTCTTCAACGCGCGCTTTCTTCTCTTTTAATTCGGTCTCGGTAGCGGCGCCAACTTTAATGATCGCGACCCCGCCCACGAGTTTAGCGAGGCGTTCTTGAAGCTTCTCACGGTCATAGTCTGAGGTAGTGTCTTCGATTTGGACGCGGAGTTGTTTGATCCGGCCTTCGACCTCGCTCGATTTTCCCGCTCCCGAGATGATCGTCGTGTTGTCCTTATCGATGGTTACCTTTTTGGCGGTGCCGAGTTCTTCTAGCTTCACGTTCTCCAGCTTGATTCCGAGGTCTTCCGTGATAGCTTTTCCGCCAGTAAGAATTGCGATGTCTTCGAGCATGGCCTTGCGGCGATCGCCAAAGCCCGGTGCTTTCACGGCTGCGCATTTCAATGTTCCACGAAGTTTATTTACAACCAAGGTAGCCAGCGCTTCTCCCTCGATATCTTCAGAAAGGATCAGTAGCGGTTTGCCCAGCTTGGCCATTTGCTCGAGAAGTGGCAGCAAGTCCTTCATCGAACTGATCTTCTTCTCATGAATCAAGATACGGACATCTTCGAGGACACATTCCATGCGTTCGGGGTCAGTTACGAAATAGGGGGAAAGATAGCCACGATCGAATTGCATGCCCTCGACGATATCCAGGGTGGTGTCCATCGTTTTGGACTCTTCGACGGTAATCACGCCATCTTTGCCGACTTTTTTCATGGCTTCGGCAATGATGTTGCCGACTTGCCTGTCAGTATTCGCACTGATTGTACCAACTTGGGCAATCATGTCGCCCTTGACTTCGCGTGAAAGCCGTTTAATTTCGTTCACTGCAACTTCGACCGCCTTGTCGATCCCGCGCTTCAGCGCCATCGGGCTTGCGCCGGCCGCAACTGTTCGCACGCCTTCCCGGAAGATTGCCTGAGCAAGTACAGTCGCGGTGGTAGTTCCGTCGCCAGCGACGTCGGAAGTTTTTGAAGCAACTTCACGAACCATTTGCGCACCCATGTTCTCGAGTGGATCTTGTAACTCAATTTCCTTGGCTACGGTCACACCGTCTTTGGTGATGATGGGTGAACCAAATTTTTTCTCGATCACCGCATTGCGCCCTTTAGGACCAAGCGTAATCTTGACCGCATCCGCCAGAATGTTGACACCTCGCAGAATTGCTTGACGTGAATCTGCACCAGTAACAATTTGTTTTGCCATAAAGACTTCACCCTCCCGGGGTGATCCAACACATCACATCATCAGATACTTTCAGACATTGCACGGATTGGTTACTTCTTTCCACCCGCAGCCTTCGCGATTCCCCCAACCTTGGCAAGAATCTCTTCTTCACGAACGATTAGATACTCCTGGCCATCCAACTTGATCTCGTTCCCGGTGTATTTGCCAAACAAGATGCGATCGCCAACTTTGACATCGAGCGGAACACGATGGCCCTTTACCTTTTTTCCAGCACCGACAGCGATGACTTCGCCCTCTTGGGGCTTTTCCTTCGCTGAATCGGGGATAATAATTCCACCTTTTGCAGTTTCTTTCTCTTCCAACCTACGTACGAAGACGCGGTCGTGCAGAGGGGTAATATTCAATGTCATTTTCTTACCTCCGTTAAATCCAATTTAAACATTGGAACTCTCGACTCCTCACGCTCGCTTAAGTAAGACTTATCGAATTAAGTCTCGCGCGAGCCAGCTTCCCGCAGACCATGCGCAAGAGCCGAAAACAAGGATGATTCGATAAGCCGAGTTGTTAGGGAAGCTCGCTTACGGTGATCCCGATGAATAGCGCGGCGAGAAAACCGATGCCGCCAGCCAGCCCGGCTGCCGGATCCAGCTTCCTCTCGCGGCCTAGGAGGAATCTTAGTCAAAACTCACGATTCATGATGTTCACTTTTGCACAGTTCTAGAAAATTCCTTCTGTTAAGATTAAACTGCCGGAAAAGGCTTTTTTAGAGAGTACCTTGAAATGAAGATTAAGAAGCACCCACTTGCTAGCAGTACCGAGACGTTTAATGCGCAAGCTTTTCTGGACACGGCTGGTGTGTCCAGAAAAATGGCGGAATATAAGCGAAATGAATCGATTTACGCCCAGGGAGATCTCGCGGCAACCGTCATGTACGTACAAAATGGCGGAGTGAAATTGTCTGTGGTGAATGGTTCGGGAAAAGAAGCGGTTGTAGCGATGTTTGGGCCGACCGATTTTTTTGGCGAAGGATGCATGGCGGGGCAGACGATTCGCATGGGGACCGCGCGCGCCGTTTCACCAACCACATTACTTGTTATGCATAAAGATGAACTGCTCCGGGTTCTCCACACGGAACATGAGTTATCCGATCATTTCATCGCATACATGCTGGCTCACAACATCAGGGTTGAAGAGGATTTGGTCGACCAACTGTTCAACTCAAGTGAAAAGCGCCTGGCACGCACGCTCTTGCTGTTGGCACGATACGGCAAGCAAGAGCAACCGGATGGTGTTTTGCCGAAAGTTTCGCAAGAAACATTAGCCAGCATGGTTGGAACCACCCGTTCGCGGGTAAATTTCTTCATGAACAAGTTTCGCAAGCTGGGCTTCATCGAGTACAATGGAAAAATTAAAGTAAACAAGTCACTGCTAACCGTAGTCCTGCACGAGTAATTCCTTTTTTCTCCAGTTGCAGGACGAGCTTCCGACCGTGCTTCTTCGGCCTCGAATCAGGTTCAATACCAATATCGCCAGAGCGATGAACAGAAGAATATGTATAAACCCGCCGAAGGTGTACGAAGTCACTATACCGATCAGCCAAAGAACGCATAAGACTACAAGAATTGTCCAAAGCATTGCTGTTCCAGTCCTACAAGAAACTACGATTACAACGCACTTGGGTCGCGCAAGCCGACTCGCCGGCGATTTGCGGAAAACTCAAATCGCTGACCAAGCATTTTCAAAGTCGTCCGATGAGCACAAGGATGACCACGATGATAAGCACGAGTCCTACCCCGCCCGAAGGCATATAGCCCCAATCGCGGCTGTGTGACCACCGAGGGAAAACTCCTAAGAGCGCCAGGATCAAAATGACAATCAAAATGGTTCCAAGCATAGTTGCTCCTTTTTCGTGAATCTTTTCCGCAAGCGTTCTAGGAAACTCCTAACGCTCGGCTGAAAGTTTCAATACTCATGCTCTTTTCTAAAGTTAGATCACGACGGTGAGAGCAAATCGCGCCCCGGGATAGAAGGGGTTAAACATGTAATATCCACCATCTACGTAATCAATGTAGACATCGTCGGTGTAATACCATCCCATGGGCCACGGCTGAACATAGCCGAACCAATATCCGCCATATTGGAAACGCGAATGTCCGCTGACCATAACTGGATTGCCCATGCGGAATTCGTGACCCCGACCGAAGTTGGAATGGAAGCGTGCGTCTGGAATCCGGCCGCTACCTCTCGAACTCAAACGAAGCGCGGGCTGCGCGTGTTGCGTAGCTGTCTCTTGTTCGGTGCGCTCAGGGCCCTTTGAAGATGTGGTTTGTTGGTGTTGCTGCCCTGTATTCGCTTGCTGTTGGGAGTGCTGGGGCTTCCCGCGGAGTTGGCTTCCTGCTTTTGCGGCTGTACCTGCTGCGCCTTTATTTGCTGTTGGGTGTGCTGCGTTGGTTGCTTTTCAGTCTTAGCCGCCTGTTCCTTCTGCGCGGGTTCCTGCTTGGGCTGCTGTGCGCGTGGTCGCGTTTGCTGCTTTTCAGACTTGGCTGCTTCTTGCTTCTGGGCCGGTTCTTTTTGCGGCTGCGTCTGTGAATGCTGCTGCGTCTGTTGGGGCTTGGCATGCTGTTCTTGTTTCGGTACCTCTGCCGGTTTCGATTGGGCAGGATGTTCCGGTTGAGCAGGTTTTGCCGAGGGTTCTTGACGCTCCTGCTTGGGAGGCGCCGCTTTTTCTTCTTGTTGTTCTGGCGACTTCCCGAGTTTGTCTGAATCCTGTGGGTTCTTTTGGGGTTCTTGGTGAGCAACGGCCGTGGCCGAAAATCCCAGCAACAGAAACAGTAGAGACGTACTAAGAATTCCAATTGATTTGATCATCTCTTCTCCCATGATCTGGTATTGCAGCGCGTTGCTATGAATTTCGCCGCAACTCTCTTTTCGTTTCATTCCCTTTTGGGCCTTATAAATTCGCGCTCGAAAACTCCGCCATTCCCTGCCCCATTTCTCTATGTTCCGACGTGAATATGAGCGAACGCGTGAAACAGTCCAAATATATCCAGGAGCCACAACACCACCGCAATAACCACGACGCCGTTCAAGATCGACTTGATTGTGTTTTGCATGGGGATGTATCGATTCACCAGCCACAACAGAACGCCCACGACGATCAGGGCAATTAAAATTTGTATAAGCGGCATATTCTTTTCTTCCTTTCAATCATTTCGCAGACCGAAATCCTGCGGACACCGAGGTAGACTTACTAGGTATAGGAATGCTGGATAATCTCTCCAGTCAGGATTCCTGTTTAAGTTGTCGTTCGAAATCCTTGAGGCTTGTGCAACCGTGGGGAACAAGCTCCGGGGGTGGACCGTCGAACAAAACGAGCCCTTTGACTCAAGTTCATCCTAAATCGCCAGACCGAACAAGTCTGTTCACTTGTGGACAGCTTCGGAATCTATTTGAATTAAGTAGTGGGTTTACGAGCATTCCTGAACTGTGCACTGAAGCAAGGCGAAAATCCCAGCACGTTCTCCGCCCCTGGGATGTAAACTGACCTTAAACTTTGAAGACCAAAATCATTTCAAAAAGCTCGAAACGTGGTGGATTCAATCGATTGGCCGAAGATCGCCTGCAGCCCGTGGCAGAAGATGCGCGCAGAAAAACAAAAAAGTGAGCGAGAAGATCGAGCGCATCTGGTTCGCCGGACCTTTGGCCCAGTATCCGTCCCTCGCGCCGTTTGCGCCACGATTCTCGAGAGTGCCTTGAAACCTGGGCCTGTTCTGTTTTATACAGTACTCGAGATTCCTTCTTGCTATCGTATTGATTGCGCAGAGCCTTGATTCTTAACAACCCTGGCTAGCTATCTATGAAGCCTAAGAAGCCACAAAAAAATGGGAAGCCCTCCTCCTTTAATCCCCAAGTGTTCTTAGACACTGCCGGCATTTTCCGCAAAATCGCTGAATTTCGGCGAAACGAGTCGGTTTTCAACCAAGGCGATCCAGCGGATAGCGTGATGTACGTTCAAAAGGGTGGCGTGAAATTGTCCGTGGTGAACGGCTCCGGCAAAGAAGCCGTCGTCGCGATGTTCGGTCCCACCGACTTTTTCGGTGAAGGATGTATGGCCGGCCAGACCATCCGGATGGGCACTGCTACGGCGGCGACACCTACAACCTTGTTGGTTATTCAGAAAAAAGAGATGCTCCGAGCCCTGCACGCGGAGCAGCAACTCTCCGACCATTTCATCGCTTATATGCTGGCGCACAACATTCGGGTCGAAGAGGATTTGATCGATCAACTATTCAACTCCAGCGAAAAGCGTCTGGCCCGCACGCTGCTTCTGCTGGCGCGTTACGGCAGCCAGGAGCAACCGGACGGATTCTTGCCGAGCGTTTCCCAAGAAACTCTTGCGGAAATGATCGGCACCACCCGTTCTCGCGTCAATTTCTTTATGAACAAGTTCAGGAAATTGGGTTTCATCGAATACAACGGCAAGATAAGAGTGAACAAATCATTGCTTACAGTTGTCTTGCACGAGTAGAAGTCACACACGTTCTTCCGCACGCTGCCCAGTCCTGTTTCGAGGGTACAGGGTACGGGTGTCCCGACCCCAATTCGTACTCTGTCTAGGGCCGAGTTTCATCCGCACGTCGAATGTTTCAGAGGAATTAAATGTCATCACAAAAAATTATCACACCAGAGATCGTCACTAACGTCGCGATCAAGCCATTGCCGCTAGACGAAAAACAAGCATTCCTCCCGCCAGCCTCGCCCCGCCCGGCGCTTCCCAATCGCATCGCCGTCGTGGGCAACTATCTTCCGCGCCGCTGTGGCATCGCCACATTCACCACCGATTTGTGCGACGCCATTCACAAGGAATATGGCGCCACGGAACTCTTGGCGCTCCCGGTAAACGACACCGAAGAAGGTTACCTTTACCCCGATAGGGTTCGCTTCGAACTTTCCGAGGACAATCTTGCGTCCTACCGACAGGCCGCTGACTTCCTGAATTTCAGCAATATCGACTTGGTCTGCCTGCAGCACGAGTACGGAATTTTTGGCGGACCCGCAGGGTCGCACATTCTGGAATTGCTTCGCCGACTGCAGATGCCTTTCGTCACCACCTTGCACACCGTTCTGCGTGACCCAAATCCCGATCAGCGCGCAGTCATGGAAGAAATCGCAGCGCTTTCCGACCGCCTGATCGTCATGAGTCAGAACTCCTCCGACATTCTCGAAGAAGTCTTCCACGTTCCGATCGACAAGATCGATCGAATCCCCCACGGTGTTCTAGACTTGCCCTTCACTGATCCCAACTTCTACAAAGATGCCTTCGGCACCGAAGGCAAAGATGTCCTGCTCACCTTCGGCCTCCTCTCACCAAACAAGGGCATCGAAAATGTCATCAAAGCCCTGCCCAAAATTCTCTCCCGCCACAGCAATGTCGTTTACATGGTATCCGGCGTCACGCATCCGCACATCCTCCGCCGCGAAGGCGATCACTATCGCGTCTACCTGCAGAATCTCGCCAAAGAACTCGGGGTGGCCGACAACGTCATTTTCCGCAATAAATTTGTCAGCTATGAAGAATTGGTCGAACTGATCGGCGCGGCCGACATCTACATCACTCCGTACAAGCACCGCGAGCAAGTGGTCTCCGGTACGCTGGCCTATGCGCTCAGCGCTGGCAAAGCAATCATTTCGACGCCCTATCTCCACGCCATCGAGCTGCTGGACGGCGAACGTGGCGTCCTTGTCCCCTTCAACGACCCCGACGCCATCGCCGAGAAGACCCTCGAGTTGCTCGACAACGGCACCGTACGGCACGCCATGCGGAAACGTGCTTATCTATATGCAAGGGATATGGTCTGGAGCCGCGTAGCGCAGAAATACATGCAAAGTTTTGAACGCATCTACAACGAACGACAGCGCAATCCTCGCGCTACGTTCTTCGCCCAAAATACTGAAAAAAATCTCGACCGCCTTCCGGCGGTCAAACTCGATCATTTGCATCGGATGACCGATCACACCGGCATCGTCGAACATGCCGTCTTTGTCATCCCCAACTATCCCGAAGGTTATTCCACAGACGACAACGCCCGCGCCCTGATCGTTGCGATTCTTGCCGAAGAATTTGGCGCCAGCGCTCGCGAAGGCGCGGTTGACTTAGCCTCTCGCTATCTTGCTTTTCTGTGGCTCGCCCTTGATCCGATCACAAAACGCTTTCGAAATCTTCTCAGCTACGAACACCATTGGCAAGAAACCGAAGGCTCTGAAGACAGCCACGGCCGTGCACTCTGGGGTTTGGGAACCGTTCTTGGCAGATCGCATGACGCCGGCTGGCGCGGAGCCGCCGGTCGAATGTTCGAATTGGCTGTTCCTGCCGCTACTGATTTTCAGAGCCCACGCGCTTGTGCATTCGCTCTATTGGGATTACAGGAATATCTCGATTCATTCCCCGGAGACCGCGCTGCACTAAGCGCTTCCGATACTCTGGCCAACCGCCTGCTCACTGCCTACCGTGCCCATCGCACCGAGGACTGGAAGTGGTTTGAAGATAGTCTCACCTATTCCAATGGGCGCCTCTCGCAAGCTCTGATTCGTGCAGGCATGCGCGTCGCCAATGACAAGATGATTACCGCTGGGCTCGAATCGCTCGACTGGCTCCTCGGTATTCAACGCTGCGAACTGAAGGGCCACTTCGTGCCAATCGGTTCTGAAGGTTTTTATTCGAAGACGACTGAAAAAGCACGCTTTGATCAACAACCCATCGAAGCATGCGCTGTCGTCGGCGCCTGCCTCCAGGCCTATCGCGCAACAGGAAAAGGCCGCTGGCGCAAAGAAGCCTGGACCGCATTCAACTGGTTCTTGGGTGATAACGATCTTCAGATCGCTCTCTACGATCCCACTACCGGCGGCTGCCGCGATGGCTTGCATCCCGACCGCGCCAATGAAAATCAGGGTGCGGAATCCACGCTGTCGTTTCTGATGGCTCTGCTCGAAATGCGCAAGCTGGAAGAAGCCGACGGGACTGGAAATAAACTTTAGTCCTGGCGATTCAGATTCCTGGCTCGCCAACGTACTCAGGAATCCTTTTTGGATCAGGAAAAGTCTCTAAGGAAAGCCACGATGACAAAATACGAAACATTGCTTCTCCGCCACCCCGGCAATCCCATCCTGACGGGAAAGGATTGGCCCTACTCCATGAACAGCGTCTTTAATGCCGGCGCAACACTATTGCCGGATGGCACCACCTTGCTGCTTTGCCGTGTGGAAGATCGCCGCGGCCTCTCGCACCTGACCGCGGCCCGATCCGTCAATGGAATCGACGGGTGGAAGATCGATCCACACCCGACTCTTCTTCCCGACTCGGATCATCCCGAAGAAATTTGGGGCATCGAAGATCCTCGTATTACCTTTGTTCCTGAGCTAAAGAAATTTGCCATTGCATATACTTCATATTCTCGCGGTGGCCCGGGCGTTTCTCTGGCTCTCACCGAGGATTTTTGCAATTACCAAAGACTTGGCGTCGTCATGCCACCTGACGACAAAGATGCAGCTCTTCTCCCGCGCCGAATCAACGGGCTCTGGGCCATGATTCATCGCCCGATGACCCCTCTCGGCGCGCACGTCTGGATTTCCTATTCAGCCGATCTTCAGCACTGGGGTGGCCATAAGCTCATGCTCGAAGCACGTCGCGGTGCCTGGTGGGATGCCAATAAAATTGGAATGTCTCCACCGCCGATTGAAACTGCCGAGGGCTGGCTGATGATTTATCACGGCGTCCGCCGGACTCCTTCCAGTTCCATCTATCGATTGGGCCTCGCGCTGTTCGATCTGAAGGATCCGGAGAAATGTTTGAATCGCGGCGATTCCTGGATGTTCGCGCCCGAAGCGGAGTACGAGCGCCACGGTGATGTGCAGGATGTAGTGTTTCCGTGCGGCTACACCATCGCTCCCGATGGCGACACCATCAATCTCTATTATGGCGCGGCCGATTCTAGCATCGCGTTGGCACACGGCAGCATTCGCGCGCTGCTCAACTGGCTAAAAGCGAACGGACACTCCGAACACAGCCATGACCGTCGTCACAAATCCATTGAGCATCCCGTCATCTCTCCGAGTAGCGGAGAACCCATCTTGCTATAGGTCTCCCTTGGCAGGAACAAAAAGTGGTCCCGCATCAGATCTGCAGCAGTATAAGTGCACGAAGGATCTCAGTCTGGGGACACAATTACCCCCGAGCTACGTACTATGAGAATGCTGGTTCTCCTTTTCGAGCCGCGCTTTTGCGGCGCGCGCAGTTTCCCGCAAGAGTGGGTCTGCGTGGCTCAAGCAACTCTCCAGTTCGCTCGCCAGGGATCTTATCCGGAAGGATCCAATCGCATATGCGCCGCACGTTTTCAGCCAAGGGTCTTCATTGGAAACAAGTTCGTTGACCGCCTGCTCGCGGCTCTCTAACTTCGTGCGCACCAACTGGTTCGCGAGCCGTGCGCGCTCTTGCGGCGTCACCCGCCCATCCAGCAGTGGCACAAGCGTCACCCGCAACGCCGACTTCAAGACGTTTTCCAGGAACTCCAGCGAGTTGTCATGCACGGTTCTGTCCTTAGATTGCAGTCCAAGATAAACCGCGTGCAAATCCAACTGGGGATGCAACAGGCCCAGGAGCCGGAAGATCCTCTCCAATTCCTGCTCAAGCGAGGTCGCCAGTGCCCCTCCAACCACATCTTCGGTGCTTCCCGGACCCGAGATGGCCTCCAGGATCTGGTAGGTACGGTAGTGCCCCAGGATCTCCCCCGCCAACACCGTCTCCAGCAGCTGAAAGTCAAGCGGAATCTCCGGGAAGTCGCGGTGGAGCCTGTTCAACGCACTGATGACCATGAACCGCAGGGTCGCGTCGCCTTCCATCACGTGGTCAAACAAGGCGTGCGCGGCGGCGGGCGTCCCAATGCCCGCCAGAACATCGGGAATTTCTTTGCGTTCCTCCGCCGGCGCACTGGGGTCCCCCAGGCGGTCACTCAAAAGTCCGACGACCGAATCCCCAAACGCCACCAGAGCCTTTGTCACGCTTTCATGAAGCACTGGGTCACGAAACTGCTTAAATAATTGCGGAGCCAGAGCCTCTTTTCGCAGCAGACCCACGGAGCGAATTGCTTCCCGCACTACCTCAGTGGAAGGATCATCTAGCAAGCGCGAAAGCAGCGGATCGAAACAGTCTGGGAGCTCCCCCAGAAGCCGCGCGGTTTCCCGTCGCGTTCTTTGCCCGGTCTCTCCTTCTTCACCCGCCATCTCCTCCAATATTTTTCTTGCAGTCTCCAAGTTCTGCGCTTCACCCGGACGGGCCAAATACGCGGCCAGGGCAGAACGAACGGAGAAATCCTCAAATTCGCTTAATTCCTGAAGCAGCAGCAGCGGATCGACATGCGCGTGATGCACCAAATAAAGCATCGCTTCCGTGCGCACGGCGATCTCCGGATCCTTGAGCATCTCTTCTACCTTCGGCAAGACGGAGGTGTCCCCGTATGCCGAGAGAATGGTAAGCGCCTTCTGCCGCACCTCGCTCGAAGGGTGCTCGAGGAGATTCCGGACCACCGGATGCGGAGTCCTAGCGCGTTCCCCTTCATAGAAGCTGAGGGCATACAGAATTTCCTTGTGGTCGGAAACCTGGAGTTTGCTTATCAGTAGTTCCGACGCGGAGCGGTCCAGAGCTAGGGCGGAGGCCTGATCGGCACCAAGCCGGCGCTGGTTGATCAACTCCTGAAGCACGGTAAGATACTGCCTGCCCCCAACGAACACTGCAGCCAGCCACCCGGCGATCAGCAGCAGGACAATAAAACTGAGCTGCCGGGGCGCAAAGTGCAGGTAGGTCGCAAAAATTAGCACGATCACGCCTGCCAAGCCGTCTCCAAGTCGCCAAATGACCGTATCGATAAACCATTTCGCCTGCAACTTCACGCGATGCGACAGAGGGAGATAAAGTAGTTCCACCGCGGACTTATCGAGCGAGTAGCGCAATACCTGATCGCTGCCTTTCAGGAATACGACTGCGGCCAGGGTTCCCCAGATCAGCAAACCGCTCGAGCCCAGGAATACTAGGAGGGGCAGCACAAATAACATGGTTCTAATTCCGAAGCGCCGCAGGAAGCGTGTGGTGAGTAGTAGCTGGAACAAAAGCGCCAGGATACCAGCGTAGAAGTAAAAATCACCGAAGAAAATCGTTAGACGATCTTTGTTTCCGAAGAACTCCTTGGCAATCGCCTTGAACT
Source organism: Candidatus Acidiferrum sp. (assembly GCA_035314425.1). Lineage (GTDB taxonomy): Bacteria > Acidobacteriota > Terriglobia > Acidiferrales > UBA7541 > Acidiferrum. The sequence continues at coordinate 13,388 of DATFZN010000135.1, forward strand.
GCCATCCGGTGAGCGTGGTCACGATAGACGAGATACAGATAACCGCCGCCACGGCACTCAGATATTTCGAGGATAATATCAGCCGCAAGCTGCCCTGCACGTCCTTCTGCTCGTTTCCCGACGCTTCCTGTGGTGGTTCCTTGGACTCCTTAAGCTGGGAATTTGCCGCGCTCCATGCGACATAGATTAGCACCGCGGAAATCACCAGAAATGGAACCATCCCCAAAAGAAGACTCTCTGTGCCAAACGCACGTGCTAATGCCATCGAGATAAAACCGGCAAAAATCCACCCCAAGATTGCGCCACCCCCTACCATTCCGAACACGCGCTTCGCTTCCCGCGTAGTCAACAGGTAGTTCGCGAGCGTCCAGACCTGCGTCGGCGCCAGCACTCCGAAAATGCCCACCCAAATGTAGAAGACAGGATACAACCACGCTGGATGATAGAGTTTCGCCAGTACCCAAAACAACCCGCAGTTTGCCGCGAAGAAGAGCTGGCTGCCAATCAGCAAGTTACGCAAGGAAATCCGGCGAGCCAAACGCAGGTACCCGGCCACCACGAACCCAACGAGAATGCCGCAGGAGATATCTGCATACGGGAGTTGCACAGCCTGGAAACGCGCGAGGAACAACGAATCGCGCGCCACCTTCCCGATTACGTAACTGCTGATGATCAGGAAGAGACACGAACTCAGAAGCAGGCCCCGACCCAGATCTCCGGCCTGAATGTTCAGAGCGCGCTCAATCCACCGTTTCATCCGCCGAACCTTCTTTCGTAATCTTGCTTGTCTTATTGCGGTGAGGCCGTCGCTGCGGAACAAATGCGGTCGGCGGGACGCTCCCCAGGCCCTTCGGTTTGAGGCGACGATCCAGCCAAATCGAGAAGCACTACCTGCTGGTCCAGATACACGGCAATGAATTTGGCACCGCCGCAGATTTCTAGAGCCGATGCCCTGCCTCCAGGGTAGTAACTGCTGAGCATTCCGGTGTCTATCAGGAACACTCTGTTGGCAAAGCGAAGCCGAATGCGACCACCCGTCTGCACCGTGTGTCCTACCACCAGGTGTGTCGCTTTGTAATCCTCCAAGAGCTTGCTCACTTTCGCTGCGCCCTCTTCTTCGCTCCACTGGTCGTAACCGCGAAACCACAGTGGCCCATCCGCCCGCACGCTCAGCCAATCACGATACTTTAAGAACTCCAGGATCTTAGCCTGGCGTTCCGCGTTGGCAGGGACACGTGATTTACGCTCAGCGATGACCTCCGCCTGGACCACATTATTGATTTCCTGCAAGTTAAAGAATGGCAGAATCAATTTTTCATTCTGCAGATACTGTTTCGTGGCATCAAATGCCTTGATCTCGTCGTGGATCTGGTTATTCATCACAGCAAGCTTCGTGTTGGTCAAATCAGTATGAATGCCCCCGTGTAAGAAGAT
>DATFZN010000136.1:0-5572 GCA_035314425.1 Candidatus Acidiferrum sp.
AATCTGATTTTGCCGGGAACGATGGATACACCGGCGAACCGCAAGGCGATGCCTGCAGCCGATCCATCGATGTGGGTGCAGCCAGGAGCCGTGGCTGATCTCGCACTGCTGCTCACGGAAGATCGCGCTGCACAAGTGACGGGTACAGTTATCCCGATCGATGGCACCAATGTATGAGCGAATCGCCATCCTGCTCGTTGACGCGTTTTATCTTTATGCGCTTCTCGGAGTTGTGTTTGCTCTCGCCTTCGTGACGGTTGGAGTAAAGCGTATCGATTCCCAAGCCAATGGTAGCGGCACTGCATTCCGACTGCTCATCTTTCCAGGATCGATCGCTTTCTGGCCGCTGCTACTTCGCAGATGGATTACAGGAAATAGTGAACCGCCCGAGGAGAGGAATCCGCATCGATGATTCAGCCTCTTCGCAAGACCCATCGCCGCATATTTCTCGCGCTCGCTTTGTTACTGCCTGCGCTCTTTCTGAGCGGCATTGCTTTCCGCCACACGTGGCCAATTTCTCCAGGATCGAAGACCCCCGCCCTGGGTTCAGTTCCCCCGGGAGCGACGCAATGAGCCACCAATATCAAGCCATTGGTTGGAATCGCCAAAAGCGCGTCTACGACGTTGTGATTCTCGCGGCAGTCATGCTCTATATCGCGCTTTTCATCGGCTTCGGCGCGTTGCTGTTTCCCTATGCCACGGCCGAAACGCTCATTATTCGCGGCGCAGGCTCTGCGGCATTTCTGCTGTTGCACGTGGTTTTGTGCATCGGGCCGCTTTGCCGGCTGGATTCGCGATTTCTTCCCTTGCTGTACAACGGCCGCCATCTAGGGGTCGTCACTTTTCTTCTGGGCGCAGTGCACGGAATCTTTGCGATCATTCAATTTCATAGCTTTGGAGATAAAGACCCACTCGTCAGCCTCCTGACTTCAAACCAAAACTTCAGGAGCTTGCCCGATTTCCCGTTTCAACAACTCGGTTTTCTGGCTCTCTTGATTCTTTTTCTCATGGCAGCCACTAGCCATGATTTTTGGCTGAGGAACTTGACTCCTCCCATCTGGAAAACCCTTCACATGTTGGTCTACGTGGCTTACGCCCTCTTGATTGGCCACGTCACGTTGGGCTTGCTGCAATCGGAGACCAGCCCGGTTCTGGCGCTCGCGACCGGCGCCGGATTGGTAACAGTTTTGAGCTTGCATCTCGCCGCGGGCTGGCGAGAGCGCAAGGTTGATCGGGAAAAACTGAATCCTGTGGGGCAAGGATTTGTTGACGCCTGCTCGGTGGAAAGCATTCCGGACAAGTGCGCGGCAGTTGTATCGCTAAGCGGTGAGCGTGTCGCCATATTCAAGTTTGACGGCAAGATCTCCGCGATTTCGAATGTGTGCCGCCACCAGAATGGCCCATTGGGGGAAGGCAAGATTATCGATGGATGCGTGACTTGCCCGTGGCATGGCTATCAGTACTTGCCGGAGACAGGAGCTTCGCCACCGCCGTTTACCGAAAAGGTCTCAACCTTCCATACCCGAATCGTAAACGGACGCGTTTGGATCGACCCAAAACCGAACCCGCCGGGTACCCCCGTCGAACCAGCCAGAATTCCGGACGCAGGGGTGCGAGCATGAACGAATTCTATGTCGGGTATCTTCCTAAAGCACCTGTTGGGATCGCGCGCCGAATCCGGGCCGTAGTGGTGCTGCTGTTTATATTCGCGGCGATCGCGGCGATAGTGTTTGCTAGAGTCCAACGAACATTCGCTCCGTCGGTTTTCGAATACGGCAAAGTAGCTACCTTTGAAGGCACCATTGAAACGAACCCGTATCCAATCCTGATTGTGACGGGGCCGGGCTCGCCAGAGCCTAAGGTTTTGCGTTATTTGCTGGTCGCGGAAGGCAAGCATGGCGCCGATAGCCAAGTGGCTGCGTTTGCTGGAAAGACCGTGCAACTCCGCGGCACGAAGATCTATCGCGATGACCAGACGATGATTGAAGTCGTGACCGGTTCGATATCGGTGGTGGGTGACTCGAAGCAACCTCGGCAGGCAAGCAAGGAATTGGGAAATTTCGAGCTAACTGGTGAGATTGTAGACAGCAAGTGTTACTTGGGAGTGATGAACCCGGGAAACGGCAAAGTGCACCGAGATTGCGCGGTGCGTTGCCTTAGCGGGGGCATCCCACCTGTGTTGGCGACGAACGATTTCGATGGCCGTCCCGTGATCCTTATCCTCACTGATTACAGCAAAGCTCCCCTGCCCAAGGAAGCATTTCTAGGCCGAGTAGCCTAACCAGTTCGCATCCGTGGGGAGGTCATCCAGACAGGAGATACCTTATTCCTCGAAACAGAGCCATCTGCAATTTCACCCCTCCCTCAAGCTGGGTTGCCCTGAGTTGTTCCCTGATTTCCTGAATCCAGAAGGAGTTCGGTAGCATCGGATGTCATCAAGGAATGACAGGAGACTCGCTCCCATGGATGACGTTCACGAAATCAATGTTGCCAAGACCGAACTTCGAGAAGCCTATAACACGGGAGATGTAGATCGGCTTCTCGCCATTTATGCGCCCTGCGGCTTCACCGACATGTCCGAGGGCGGGCCTAACAGGTACGGCGAGGACGCCAAACTAACTTTACGCGTTCAGGTATCCAAACTCTTTAAGGAATATCTGGTGAAGTTCTTTCCTATCGTGAACAGAGTCGTCGTGCTCGGCGACACTGCCTATGATTACGGCTGGCATGAGTTCATTCTGACGCCAAAAAGCGGCGGACCGCCGATTCGAAGGCGTCAGCGCTATTTTGAATTGTGGAACAGGACGGAATCGCGAGATTGGAAAATCTCACTTCATATCAATAATGAAGATGTGCCAGAGGAGTTAGGTGGCTGCACAAGCCACTGGTTCATGGGCGAGGAGACAGGCCCGGCGCCGTTAAATTGAGGATCGGATGTGCTGTTTGGCCGCGGGTGCGCCGGCAGTCTGTAGTGTGACGTGCTACTTATTCTTGATTTTGGCGTATAGGCGCTTGCTAAAACCTTCGGGCATCTGGTATTCAACACCATCAGCTACGAGTTTCACGACGTTCTTGGTCCCATCGAGGATGGCCGTGCAGTGGGCGCAGACCTTGAAATGCGCTTCCATACGGGCGTGCATCTCCGGGTCAACATCTCCGTCCAAATAATTGGAGATCTCTCGCCAGACCTCAAGGCAGCTGATTTCTATCACCTTCATTGGATTCCGAGGGTCCCTTTTAGTTTCATGCGCCCGGCGCAAGCTTACCTACCACGGCCGAACTTTCTCGAATTCTTGCTTGCCGGAGCTCCAGCTTCCGTCAATACCCGGTGCCAGAGCATCCCGCATCTGTAAGCGCGCCCGGAGAAGCCTGGTCTTCACACTGCCTTCTGTGATTCCCAGGACCTGAGCAGTTTCCTGGATACTGAGGTGCTGGACGTCCCTTAGTATAAGCACTTCTCTGTATTTCGGGGGTAGGGAGTTTAAGGTTCGCTTCAACGCCTCACGTAACTCCTTCCGATGGAGTGTTTCGGATGGGATTTCCCGCCAGTCGGCATAGTCTTTGGGAAAATAGTCCCCCTGATCGTCCGTCTGGTGTTCATCAACGGACTCGTAGAGGTGTCTGCGGTCCTTGCGGAGCTTTAGCCGGGCTTCATTGATGGTGATTTGAATCAGCCAAGTGCTGAATTTGGCCTCCCCGCGGAATCGGGGTAGGGCTGAGAACGCCTTAAGAACAGCTTCTTGTGCCACTTCTTCAGCGTCTGCGGGATTATTGAGAATCGACATGGCGGCGGTAAAGACACCGCGTTCACAAGGTTGTACAAGGCTATAGAAAGCCTCCTTGTCGCCCTGACAGACGCGCTGGATCAGCTCCCACTCTGTTGTATCAAAGTTTGGCTTGGCTGATCCCGTCGACACGAATTCCCGCCTTAACTAACACAAACTAAAAATTTTACGAATTGCCTTGGAAGTCTCCATGTTTTGCACTGTCCGATGGCCTGAAAATTCCAATCTACATCACCAAATGCCACCCTTGAATGCCTATCGGATGTGGGAATTTTCAAAAGGTCGCAATTATTTTCGAGAATTTTTGGATGAGTGTGACTGCGCATTCGTGGAGATTTTCCGGCTGCTTTTTGTCACTTCTATCGTTCATCCGAATCCTATCCCGCGTGACCGACACCCACATCTCGCCAGCGCTTGGTACACAACGCAGCGTCGCTCCATCATTGCCTACTGGCGATAGCGCGGTATCACTCACCAATGGCGCCGGTTACGCATTGGCTCGGCATTGGCCGGAATACTTGATGGAAGGCGCTGAACTCGGAATCTTCATGATTTCCGCCTGTGTCTTTACAGCTCTGCTGGAATATCCCGCTTCTCCGGCCCTCAAGCTGATTCCCAACTCCTTTGTGAGAAACGCACTCATCGGGTTAGCGATGGCCCTGACAGCCGTGTCTATTATTTACTCCGGATGGGGGAAACAGTCTGGCGCACATATGAACCCTGCGATGACGCTCACGTTCTTCCGCCTGGGAAAGATGGAGCCTTGGGACGCTTTCTTCTACGTAATCGCGCAGTTTGCCGGCGGAGTAGCCGGGGTTGCGGTCGCATCGCTCTTTCTTGGGATGCTAGTAGCACATCCTTCTGTGAATTACGCAGTCACGCGGCCAGGTCCTTTGGGGGTGAGAGTCGCGTTCGTGGCCGAGTTACTCATTTCTTTCGTGTTGCTTTTGACGGTCCTTACAGTTTCCAACAGTAAGAAGTGGGCACGGTATACAGGACTTTTCGGCGGAGTTCTCATCGCCTCCTATATCACGTTTGAAGCGCCGCTCTCGGGCATGAGCATGAATCCGGCGCGGACCTTCGGTTCCGCATTCCTAGCGAAATCTTTCGACGCGCTCTGGCTGTATTTTGTGGCGCCTCCGATCGGAATGCTGGCGGCCGCTGAAGTGTATGTGAAGCTACGTTCCATCCGTGCAGTCCATTGCGCCAAATACCATCACAACAACGACAAGAGATGCATTTTTCGTTGCCACTTCGCCGAGCTTCAGAACCCGAAGGCTTTAGGAACCACGTCATAAGTTCGATTTGAAACATTCGCAGTGGAGACAGATGCGATGGCTCAGGACAAGCACTACGACGTAATCATTATCGGAACCGGCGCGGGCGGAGGAACCCTCGTGCACGCGCTCGCTTCCACAGGGAAGAGCATTCTAATTCTCGAACGCGGTGATTACTTGCGCCGGGAGAAGGCCAATTGGGATTCACGTGCCGTCAATGTCGAGGCCAAGTACCAGACTAAGGAAGAGTGGCGGGACAAAAATGGCAAGCCGCTCCATCCGCACACCAATTACTACGTCGGAGGCAATACCAAATTTTACGGCGCCGCACTTTTCCGACTCCGCAAAGAAGACTTCGGGGAGATCCGCCACTTCGGCGGAATCTCGCCGGCCTGGCCCATCTCGTACGATGATCTCGAACCGTACTACCTGAAAGCGGAAAGGCTCTATCACGTTCACGGAAGGCGCGGCGAGGATCCCACGGAACCTCACGCAAGCGGCCCTTACCCG
>DATFZN010000137.1:0-21699 GCA_035314425.1 Candidatus Acidiferrum sp.
TTGCAATCCGTTCCATCGCACTAGCACGCTGTTCATTTCGTTGATCGATCCGTGACGAGTTCATCCAGAAATTCCGCCACGAGGTTTCCCGCGACAGCGGCGCGATACCGTGCCGTGGATCGAATGTCGTCAATCGGCCGGACTTCCGCGACGGCTGCCTGACGAGCATCCTGAACGAGCTGCGGGCTGATTCGTTTTTCCTTAATGATTTGCTCTGTCGCGGTCAAGCGAATCGGGATGGGCGCTACGCTCCCGAGCGCAAGACGAATGTCTTCTACAACCCCATCCACGATTTGCCCCAACCCCGCCAAGCATACCTTCGAAATGGCCTGGGCATTGCGGGCGCCAACCTTCCGCGCACGCGCATAATACCCTGAAAACCGCATCGGCAGACAGACGGCTCGAACCAGTTCATCTGGTTCGAGCCGCATCTCCCGGTAAGCAAGGTGAAAGCTCGTGCAAGGCAGTCGGCGTTCCCCCCGCAGAGAGACCAAAAGCAATTCTGCCTCATAAACCAAGAGCGTAGGGAGGGAATCAGCAGCGGGCGACGCATTGACGATATTTCCGCCGATTGTCCCGCGGTTCTGGTTGGCAATGCCCCCGGTCGAGCGAGCGGCACTGGAGAGTAGCGGGAACTCCTGGTTGACCAGGTCATGCGCCTGCAAGTCTGTATAGGTGCAACCAGCGCCGATCTGTAGTTCGCCGCCAACCACTTCTATTCGACGCAACTCCGGAAGGTTCCAGATACTGACGAGTTTCATCGTTCGCAACTGACCGGCCGAATATTGCACCATAACATCCGTGCCTCCGGCAATCGGAAGCCATTCCCGAGGAGCCTCTGCCAGAAGCGACAACACCGCGCGCAACGTGCCCGGGGCAACAAGTTCATAGTCTGAGGGATGGGCCCTCACGTCAGCTTTCCCCTTCGTCCGGCTTCCGCAACGGCTTCGAATATTTGCATGTAACCGGTGCAGCGACAGAGATTACCGGCTAGGCCCTCGCGAATTTCATCGAGTGTCGGCTGAGGTTTTTTCCTAAGTAAATGAAGTGCCGCAAGAATCATGCCTGGAGTGCAGATGCCACACTGGGCGGCACCGCAGTCTAGAAAGGCCTGCTGTAAGGCTTGCAAATGGCCGTCGGCAGCTAAGCCTTCGATCGTGACGATGTTTGCCCCACACGCCTGAAGGGCTGGAACAAGGCAACTATTCACTAACATCCCATCCATCAAAACGGAGCAGGAACCACACTCGCCTTCGCCACAGCCCTCTTTTGTTCCGGTCAATCCCAATTCCTGCCGGAGCACGTCCAAGAGTCGCGCCATGGGATACGCATGTAGGGTCACCGATTCGCCGTTTACGGTCAGAGCGATCTCGTAGCTCTTGCTTCGAAGCGAAGAGTTGTTCACCGAGGTCCTCGTGCCAGTGGGTCGACCGTCTGTCCGGACGATGTTTGATTCAGCCGGTCAAAAATGTCTTCCGGAAGTAACGGGATGGAATCGAAGGGGATTCCCAGAGCGTCCTCGATGGCATTCAAAATCGCCGGTGCCGGGCCGTCGATCGGCAGTTCGCCGATTCCCTTCGCGCCAAACGCCCCGTGGAGGTTTCCCCATTCCTCAAAATAAGCGCGAATGGACGGCAGATCGGCGGAAGTTGGCATAATGTAGTTGGTCATCTGGCCATTTTGCATGCGCCCCTGATCCCAGATCACCTTCTCATAGAGAGCGAAGCCGATTCCTTGCGCCACGCCGCCAATAATTTGGCCTTTGGCTAAAACTGGATGCAAGACCTTGCCCACTTCCTGTAACGCCACGAAGTCGTCGACCGATACGCTGTATGTAGTCGGGTCGACCGTAACCTCGGCCACATAAACCGCCCAAGCAAACGCAGCATAGGCCGACCCTCGATATTTTTCCTCGTCCCAAACTATCTCCTCGGGTTGTTCATACTGTGCAAAGCTACAGAATCTGCCATGTGCGGCAAAATGGCCTCGAGCTGCCGCGCGAAATTCATCCGGGGAGTACGATTCCCCCAGCCTACCGCTAGTGATGAGGGTTTGCCTGAGGCCTATGGCTGCCGACTGCAGCAGCTTTCCCACCACCATAATCGTGCGCGATGCTACCGTTGGGCCGCTGTTCGGCACCTCTTGTGTATCCGCTTGCGCGATCGTGACGTCTTCATAGCGGAGATGGAGGGTTTCCGCTGCAATCTGGCACAGCACAGTCTTTGTTCCCTGGCCAAATTCCGTGCTTGAAACCAGAACACGGACGCTGCCGTCCTCGCAGGCTTCCAGTCCGACCACGGAGCCCAGATAGCGTTCGCCTGACCCGGTAAATCCTGCGCCGTGCAGGAATGCGGCGAGCCCAATTCCTTTCTTGCAGCCGTTTCGCGGGTTGTCGTGTACGAATTTTTCTTTCTTGGCGTGATAGTCGGAAAGTTCGAGCGCTCGGTCAAGGAGTCTTCCGAGATCGATTTCTTCACGTATGGTTTGCTCGGTTGTGGTTGTCTCGCCAGGCCTCAGGAAATTCCTACGCCGGATCTCAATAGGCGAAAGATCAACCGCCTGAGCGATGCGATCCATGTGACGTTCCAGCGCGAAAAGAGACTGTGGCGCACCAAATCCGCGGAATGCGCCGTGTGGCGGTGCATTGGTGGCCACGGCCTTCGCCCGAATGCGAACACTAGGCCAAGAGTAAGGACCGCCCGAATGAATGGCGCCGCGCGAGAGGACCACGGGCGATAACGTCAGATAAGCCCCACCATCAATCGTGAACTCAATCTCTCCACCGAGAATTTTTCCTTCCTTTGTCACAGCGGTACGGTGGCGGGTCCTCGAGGGATGTCGCTTGGTCGTAGCGGTCATGTCTTCCATGCGGTCATAGATGATTTTCACAGGCTTGCCGGACTTCATTGCCAGTAGCGCCGCGTGGGCAGCGATCATTGACGGATACTCTTCCTTGCCGCCAAATGCGCCACCGGTTTCTGTTTGCACTACGCGCACTCGATCTCCGGGCAAGTCGCAGAGCTTCACCAATGCTTTGTGCACATAGTAAGGGCATTGCAGCGAGCCCCACACGGTGAGGCCTTCCTTTGGATGGAAAGCGGCAATCATGCCGTTGTTTTCGATGTAGAGTTGTTCTTGTGCGCCCGTCCGGTACTCGCCCTCGACGATATAGTCCGCAGTTTGCCAAACGGCATCGACGTCACCTTTTTCGATCAGATAGGTTTTGAAGGTGTTGTCGGTGCCCCAGATGATTTGTGAGCGCTCCTCGCTCGCTTCCATGGTGAAGATACCCGGTAGTGTGTCGTATTCCACCAAGACCGCATCGACCGCCCTCGGCAGAAGATTCCGGTCTCGATGCGCGATCAGTAGGAGCGCCTCTTCCGGGTGATTGACCATTCCATCCGCCAAGCAGGGCTGATCGTCCTCAATCAGCGCGATGCAATTCTTTCCGGGAATGTCTTCTGGCGCTACAATCACAAACTCGGTCCAATCGATTCCGGGGCCGAAGGTAATCCTCTTGATCCTCCCACGGGCAATGCGGCTGCGGACGGTGGCACCGTAAAGCATCTCTGGCAAGACCATATCGTCAATATAGCGCGCCTGCCCGGTAACCTTTTCTCGGCCCTCGCGGCGTGGCACGGAAGTACCGACGATCTGAAATTTCTTCATACAGCTCGGGGAATCCCTTCTCTCTGCGCACGGCATTCCCTGCCTGTCGGTTCCGAAGAAAAATTGCCATCCGCGTAGACCGGGATACCACGCAAGAAGGTGGCTTTCACCATCCCTTGCAGCTTTTCTCCAAGGTACGGCGAGACCGCATGGCGATAATGCAATCGATCCCGGGTCACGATGAACCAAGCTTCCGGATCGAACACCACGAAGTCAGCATCGTATCCGGCTGCGATTCGACCTTTTCGCATTTGGCAACCCGCGAGAACGGCAGGGCCTTCCGCCATCCAACGGGCGAGGTCGCAGAAGGTAAAGCCGCGTTCGTTCGCCTCGGTATACATCACGGAGAGCGCAACGGATAGGCTAGCAATGCCGCCCCAGGCATTCCGGAAATTACCTTCTGCAAGTCGCTTCATCTCGGGTGGACACGGAGAGTGATCGGTCACGACCAAGTCGATCGTCTGGTCGCGCAACCCTTGCCACAATTGCTCGCGATTCTCCCGGCTACGAATTGGCGGGGCGCATTTAAAGAGCGTAGCTCCATTCGGAATTGATTCCGCATCGAGATGCAAATAGTGCGGGCAAGTTTCAACTGTCACCGGGAGACCGCTAGAACGCGCGGCGCGCAGCTCGGCTAGTGCGCTGGCGGAGGAGAGATGAACAATGTGCAGCTGGAATCGATATTCCCGGCACAAAGACAATAATTGCCGGATCGCCTCTAGTTCCGCTTCTTCTGGCCGGGATTTGAGGTAGGTCTGGTAGAGAGACCAATCCGCATCTTCGAGTCTCTCTGTGGCTTTGTCGATTGGCCCGGGAAGTTCCGCGTGGACCAGGAGGGGCAGCCCTGTCCGTGCGACGGCAGGCAGCGCAGATCGCAACTCGTTCTCGGTAACCATCGTGAAGCCATCAATCCCTGGATGAACCAGAAAGCACTTGAATCCGGGAACTAGAGCCTCCGCGAGTGGCCCGATGTCGCCTTGATTATCGCCGACAACCCCTCCCCAAGACATCCAATCCACCCAGGCCTGCCCCCAAGCTGCTCTTCGCTTTTCCTCGAGCGCGGCAGCGTTGATCGTTGCGGGAAGGCAGTTCAAAGGCATATCCACCAGCAGGGTGTAGCCTCCCGCTGCCGCGGCTCGAGTTGCAGTTGCAAATCCCTCCCACTCACTCCTACCAGGTTCGTTGATGTGAACGTGTGAGTCGACTAGGCCCGGAAGAATTACAGAATCTCCAAAATCCTGCCTATCTTCAACATCCTTCGGTACTCGTTCCGCCGCAACCACGTCGCGGATCCGGTCTCCCTCGACAAGCAGAGCCGCGTGACGCACCCCTTCCGGTGTTACAACCCGGCGTGAGAGAAAGGCGCGCATAGTCATAGCTCGAAGCAGCTGCTGGCCAAAGCCGACCTCATCGTGAGGCAAGAGGGTAGCCCGATATCCCCAGTTTTTCAACTTGGCAAAATCGATAATTCAACGCGAAAAAAGTGCTGATTGGCCACTTTCCAGGCATATACTTGGCCCCCGGCGGCGGAATCTGCTGAGTTCATCTGGCGGCCAGCCTGATGAGGCGCGGCACAGATCGCCTGCGAAAGAGCAGTGGCGAAAACACATGCGAAACGTTTTCATGGCCCGAGCGATTGAACTTTCCATCGAGAGCGTTCAGTCCGGCCGCGGAGGCCCTTTCGGTGCGGTGATTGTCAAAGAGGGGAAGATTGTCGGCGAAGGCTCAAATCAGGTGACTTCGACCAATGACCCTACGGCTCATGCGGAAGTCTTGGCTATACGCCTGGCTTGCACCAAACTGGGGGTCTTCGAACTGAAAGATTGCGAGCTGTATACTTCTTGCGAACCCTGTCCGATGTGTCTTGGGGCGATCTACTGGGCTCGCCTCTCTCGTTTCTATTTTGCCAACACCGCCGAGGACGCGGCCAAAATCGGTTTTGACGATTCTTTACTATATGCCGAACTAAAACAGCCGCTTTCCTTGCGCCGTATCCCCGCAGTCCAGATGATGCGAGAGGAAGCACTCGCGGGATTTCGCGCGTGGGCAGACAAGCACGACAAGATTCCGTACTGAGTGCTTGGCCCGGTATTTGCAGCTTCAAAGGGATCAGCACTTGGCTAAAAGGCTTGCAAGAGGTGACGCTAAATCTCAATTCGGACTTCACGCGTTGTCACAAAACTCTTCTCCTCAAGCAGATGCGTGTTGGCTCCGCTGAAAGAATGCAAGCAATTCCGCGTTGATCTGATCCTTTAGGGTTGAGCACATACCGTGCGGAGCACCGGAAACAACCTTCAGCGTTGAACCTTTTACGAGCTTTGCGGATTGGAGAGATGCGGCGCCGATAGGCACGATCTGGTCGTCGTCACCGTGAAGAATCAAGGTGGGCACGTCGATCTTTTTAAGGTCTTCTGTAAAATCAGTCTCAGAAAAAGCCTTGACGCAATCGTAGACGGCTTTTAAGCCCGCCAACATTCCCTGCAGCCAGAATGATCCGCGCAAGCCTTCTGAGGCTTTGGACCCGGGCCGATTCGCGCCGTAAAATGGAGCGCTCAGGTCTTTCCAGAATTGTGAACGATCGCTGAGGACGCCGCTGCGGATTTGATCGAATGCTTCGATAGGCAGGCCCCCGGGATTGGCGGCAGTCTTGAGCATCAGGGGAGGAACGGCGCTAATCAGGACGGCCATCGAAACGCGCTTCGTTCCGTGACGCCCGATGTATCGCGCAACCTCGCCCCCTCCTGTCGAATGTCCAACGTGAATGGCATCTTTTAGGTCGAGCTTTTCGACCAGTTCCGCTAGATCATCGGCATAGGTATTCATTTCGTTCCCGTCCCACGGTTGGCTCGAGCGACCATGTCCACGGCGATCGTGCGCGATGCAGCGATACCCGCGATCCGCGAGGTAATTCATCTGATCCTCCCAAGCATCGGCGCTGAGCGGCCAACCGTGGCTGAAAACGATGGGCTGGCCTTTTCCCCAATCCTTGTAATAAATCTGAGTACCATCTTTCACAGTGATGGTTGCCATGCGATTTTCCTCCTTTTCAAAAACCCAATTCACTCAATCCGGGGTGTGCGTCTGGACGCCTTCCGAGCGCCCACTGATATTTGCGTTCCGACTCTTTGATTGCCAAATCATTGATGGAAGCGAATCTCTTCTGCATCAGACCGTCACCGTCGAACTCCCAGTTTTCGTTGCCATAGGAACGAAACCAGTTGCCGTGCTCGTCGCGGCTTTCGTAAGCGAAACGGACTGCGATGCGATTTCCATCATAGGACCAAAGTTCTTTGATCAGTCGATAATCGAGTTCTTTCGCCCACTTGCGCTTAAGGAAAGCAACAATCTCTGTCCTTCCATTTAGAAACTCCGCGCGGTTCCTCCACTGGGAATCCACCGTGTAAGCCAAGACCACTTTTTCCGGATCACGTGAATTCCAAGCATCCTCAGCCATACGAACCTTTTGAATGGCTGTTTGTCGCGTAAACGGTGGTAATGGTGGGCGGCTCATAGTGAGTGCGTCAGGCGGCACGGCGGAAGCGGAGGTCGCCAATACTTCTCCTCCGCGACGCTTTGCGCAGAGCTGCTTTGGCTTGAAACAGTCGGCCTTTCGCTGCCGCTACGGAGATCCCCAAAAGTTGCGCGGTTTCTTTCAATGAACGTTCTTGCAGCTGACAAATCTCCACAGCCACTCGGACGCGCGGGCGGAGTTCACTGAGCGCATCCCGTAGAATTTCGACTCGCTCTTCTGCCGCGTAGCGATCTTCGGGATTTGGAGAATGGTCTCTAAACTGGTAGCCGAACTGTTCGTTGCCAAAATGATCTGGCCCATCCATTACCACCTCACGCGACAAGCGGCTCCGCCGCAGCTTCATGAATGCAGCGTTAATGGCGATGCGCGTAAGCCACGTTGAGAAACTGGACCTACCATCGAACCGTCGCAAATTGATGAGCGCTTTCATCAAGGCCTCCTGTAGGGCATCCTCGGCATCTTCGCGATTCTTAGTGATTCGGCAAAGTGTTCGGTAGATGCGCGGGGTGGCCTGCTCACACAGCCTTTCAAATGCGCCTGGATGTCCCTGTCTAGCCGCAGAGAGCAGCGCCGGGTAATCGAGGCCTCCTGTTTGCGGTTCTAACCCTGAAACGCTGTAGTTCTTATCCTGTTCTCCAATCGCGCTTCTTCGATGCACCGGCATGTGATTTCTCCCTATCATTTCTTCTCTTTTTGTCGCTTGATCCATTCCCGGATGTAGAGCGGACAATTCAGGAACTCCACCCCGCTGTCCCCGCATTCGGTGAGAAACCGAATCACTCCAACATCGACCAGGGTCACATCGTCTAAGTCGAACTGCATCTCGGGTCCGGCCTCTTCCATCTGGAGTTTCAACTCTGCTAAGTCACCGCTCGCAATCTGACCAATCAGCTTCAGAACTGTGAGGGTCCCCCGTCGGGACTGTTCGATTTTTAGCGTCATTTGCTGCAACTCACACACACCGGGGAGCAAACCACTTGCCAATTGCAAGCTAATGAATCTAAAACACGTAATCATGGGACGGTCATGCCGAACTCCAGCAAATGCCGAGATTCGGCATGCCCTGGGCGTGCGGTGTGGCTTCGGGCGAGTTGTTGCAGTTTCTAGTTTTGGAATCGATTCCTGTTGATTCCCAGGCTAGCTATTTTCGATTCAAGGGTCTGCCTGGGGATCCCCAGCTTCGCAGCCGCTCCGGCAGGGCCCGAGACTCGCCCCTTCGTTTCGGCTAGGGTGGCTTCGATCAGCCGTCTTTCCTGATCGACATCCAAGCGGCCTAACCCTCGCAATGCCACGCCCGTCGGTCCAGTTTCGCGGCGTACCTCCTGCTTTAGCCAGGTCTCGTCAACAGAGAAGGTATCGTCGTCACACAACAGGACAGCCCTCTCTACCACGTTTTGCAATTCGCGAATATTGCCGGGCCAATCGTAGGCCTGAAACAGTTCCAGGGTCCTTTTTCTTATCTGTCTGATTTTTTTGCCACTTTTTTTCGCATACCTCTCAATCAGGTATTCGAGCAGAAGCGGAATATCCTCTGCACGTTCACGCAATGGCGGAATATGAACGGGAAAAACATTCAGCCGGTAGAAAAGATCCTGACGGAAGTTACCGGAGGCCACGGCGGCGTTTAGATTACGATTGGTAGCGGCAAGGATGCGCACATCGACAGAAATCGCTTGGTTGCTCCCCACACGTTCGAACTCCCGCTCCTGAAGCACCCGCAAAAGAACGATCTGGGTATCAATAGGGAGATCCCCGATTTCGTCCAAAAAAATCGTTCCGCCATCGGCCGATTCGAAGCGCCCCAAACGGCGCTGAATCGCTCCGGTGAATGCACCTTTTTCATGTCCAAAGAGTTCAGAAGAGATGAGCGATGCTGGAATCGCCGCGCAATTCACGCGGATGAAGGCGCGCCCGGCGCGATTCGACTGTTTGTGAATGGCACGAGCCACCAACTCTTTTCCCGTTCCCGTTTCACCCAAAATGAGGACGGTGGAATCAGCCGACGCCACTCGCTCGACTTCCGACAAGACTTTGAGCAGTTTCTCTGAGGAACCCACAATCTCTTCAAACATGGAAGATCGAACGACCTCCTCGCGCAGGGCCAGGTTCTCATTGCGCGTACGCTCAGAGGATTGTTTGTTCTCCTCGATATCAGTTCTCACGACATACCATCGCAAAAGATGGCCACTCTCGTCCTTCATCGGGTTAAAACGAGTCAGAAACCATCGATACTGCCCGTCTTTTCGCCGGATGCGGCCTTCCGCTTCAAAAGGCTCCAAACTCGCAAATCCAACCCGCCGTTGCCCGAGGTAATGCTCCAGGTCATCGGGGTGCACTACCTTTGAGAGAAGGCCTGGAGCCATCCATTCTTCCAGTGTGAATCCGTAATAATCGAGAATCACCTGGTTGGCATACAATCCTTCCCCGTCGGGCCGCAATACAAATACGTGTGCCGGAACGAAATCGATGAGCTGCCGCAGCTCCTTTTCACTCTCACGAATTTGCTCCTTCCGACTGCGCAAGTTCTGATACAGTTCCTGAAGTTTTTCCGCGGTATGATTGAAAGCCAGCCCGAGATGGGCAAGTTCATCTGTTCCTTCGATAGAAATTTGATGGTGAAACTCCCCTCGCGAGAGCGCGCGCGAACCTGCCATTACCCGGCCGAGGGGCCGGGTGATACTACGCGTGATGACCGCGCCTAAAATGGCCGCAATCAGCAGGGCCAGGAGACCTGTGGCAGGAACGATGAATAGCATTTGCCGCTCGGCTCGGCGGATGCTTAGGGCCGTATGTGCTCTTTCTGTTGCGACCTCTTGATCGACCTCTTTTACCAGTTCGGAGCTCAGAAATTCCAGCGGCTGGATTTGGTTTGCCAGCCGCACCCGCAGGGCAACCCAATCCCCCGAAACCGCCAGGGCCCGGATCGCATCCAAGTGCGAAGGAAGCGAGCTTTCGACCGATTCGAGAGTCGCCATCACGGGGGGCTCGAGTTTTCCATCTGAAGGCAATCCCTCGACTGAAGCTTGCGTACGCTTAGCGTCCTCGAGTAGAGAGCTTCGAAGCGATTCTGATTCGGCGAGTAGTTGAGCGCTATCGTTGGATTGCGCCAGTTCGTTCAACCGATCATGAAAGTTGCGCAGGCTGGTCTGAAATCGTAGGACAGCAATCAACTCCTGATCCACGGCCATTAAGCGGTCGGCTTGAACACGTACGAGATGCAATCGCCAAAGCAGGAAGGCATTGCTGGCCAACATCAGGATGAAAATAAAAGCAAAACAGAGTGTCAGCCTTCTCCCGATGCTTATCCGGTACAAGGGGAAAGCTCGCTCACCGTCTTGTCCGATATTTTGTCGCGGCGTTATGGCCACAACGTTCCCCTTTTGGGCCGCGTCTTATCGAAGCGTGCCTATCCGCAATCAATTTGACGGTAGCCCGGTCTGAAAACCTGTGATCGCCACAAGCCTTTTCTCCAACTCCCTAGCGGCGTCGGCTGCTCTCGCCCTGCCGGCCAGCACGGAATGAACTGCTGCGATGTAGGCACGACTCACATCGTCAAAATTGGCGCCGGAGACAGTCGAAGGGCGCGTAACAACACCCGCTCCGTTCCCGGATTGGCCGTGTCCGGAGTTCACGCTCAAAATGTTAGGCATTTCGTATAACTGTGGATACCTCGGTAAAGGGCGGCTCAATTGTGCTTGCTCCAATTGAGCTTCTTTATGTAAGAGGAATTGCACCAATTTCACAGCTTCCGGAACATGGGTTGAGAAGCGGGAAATTCCCAATCCGAAACCGCCCAAAGTTCCCACACGCGCCAACTTTCCGCCTGGTAGACTTGTCTCGCCAACACGGTCCTGAATCGGTAGGTCCAGCGGATGACGTAGAAAATAGTCTGAAGTCCAACCACGCGCGAATGCCGCTCTCTCGGAATTCAAGAACGCATTGCTAGAGTCCCATTCCTGATAAGAGAGCACGCTGGGGGGTGAAATCCAGCCTACCCAGTGCGCTGCGCGTTCCCAGGCTCGAATTGCATTTGGATTGTTGACGCTTATTTTTTTGTCTGCCTCGATGATGTGTCCACCACCCTCATCGAATTGCCATTCCAGGGCGTTGCAAGTCAAACCTTCGCTCGCTGCTCCAGGCCCGACGAATCCCCAAAAATCCCTGTTTCCCCGGGAGCGTTCACCCTCTTGGATTCGAAGCGCCATTTTCTCCATCTCATCCCAAGTTTTGGGTGGTTCCCTATATCCGTACTTATCGAGGAGATCTGCCCGGTAAAAAAGCACGCCGGTGTTCAAGTGATAGGGCAGAGCCACTAACTTTTCTTGGATCGTATAATTTCTGACCACTTCTCGGTCTTCCGAGGCCGTCTCCGAAGCAAAATACGGTTTCAGGTCAACCAAATATTCGCTGAGCATCCCCGGCCAAATTACGTCGATACCATAGACGTCTGGAGTGGGGGCTTCTTTTTGCAGCAAATCGCGAATTAAGGCCAATTGCGCAGGGGAAGTTTCCGGGGCAGGCAAATGTTTGACGCGTATTCCGGTTTGTTGCGTGAATTCCAGCAGCATCTGGTCGGAAAGCAGGCTGCGTTCCCGTGCGTCATGGGACCATTCTGGATCGAGAAAAGTCAGGGTTACCGGCTCTGGCAGAGATTGCCGGCATGCAGTGAAGGGGAGGATCAACAATACCCATAGGGCTCCACCTGGTAATTGGATTCGATGAGGCGGACAGATCCTAGCGACAAGTGTGCTGAGATTTCTGAGCGTGGAAATCTTCACCTTGGCGTTCCTTCTCGATGAGGAATCTACAAGAACGTACGCGCTGCGCGTTAAAGCATAACCCCAGTTTATGGATTGAAGACAGCCAGAAACCCCAAGATGCCAAATATACAGGAAAATACTGATCCAGGACCCGATGACCCCATTTCTCCTGCGAGCGGAGAAGTGCTCCAGAGGAAATATTCATTTAGTGAAATCGGTGCCTCCCACGATAAAATGGTCGTTTGGATTGATGGAGGAAGAGCATGAGGGCAGTGGTAACCGGTGGGGCGGGATTCCTGGGATCGCATCTGTGTGATCGATTGTTGCTTGAGGGTTGGGACGTATGGGCACTCGACAATTTGATCACTGGTGATCTTTCGAACATTGCGCATTTAGAAGGAAATCGCCACTTTCAGTTTGTGTCGAAAGATGTGAACAAACCCTTGGACGTGGAAGGAACTGTCGATTACGTATTCCACTTTGCGTCCCCAGCCAGCCCTCCCGATTATTTGAAATTTCCCGTCGAAACGCTGAAGGTTGGTTCGCTCGGGACATTCCACGCGCTCGATCTCGCGCTCGAGAAAAAGGCTAAGTTTTTGCTCGCCTCCACCAGTGAATGCTACGGGGATCCAAGCGTCTCTCCCCAGACAGAAAGCTACTGGGGCAACGTAAACCCAGTCGGGCCGCGAAGCGTGTACGACGAGGCCAAACGATTTGCCGAGGCCGCGACCATGGCGTATTACCGGCATCATAACGTCGACACACATATTGTCCGCATCTTTAATACCTACGGCCCGCGGATGCGATTGAACGATGGCCGAGCACTGCCTAACTTCGTCTATCAGGCACTGAGTGGCCAGCAGATTACCATTTACGGAGACGGCCAGCAGACCCGGAGTTTTTGCTACGTGTCAGACTTGATCGATGGCATTTACCGACTGAGCCAGTCCAACGAACATTTCCCGACAAATATCGGCAATCCAACCGAGCTTACGATTTATGAATTTGCAAAACGAGTGTTAAGCTACTTCCCGAACGCTCCCGGCTTGGTTCATGAATCGTTACCGGAAGATGATCCGAAGCGCCGCCGCCCCGATATTGCAAAGGCCAAAAAACTGTTGGGCTGGGAGCCGAAAGTCGGACTAGAGGAAGGCCTCGGTTACACCTTGGAATATTTTCGCCAGCAATTTGCGCGCGAAACGGTATCACCGAAATAAAGGGGACTCGTGCCGGACCCTGAAACCGACTGTCAGCCAGGGTTAGTGCTGAGGCCGGCCGAAGCAGTGGTAATCAAAATCGAGTTTCTGCATTGTTTGCGGCGAATATAGATTTCGCCCATCGATCACCAGGCGTCGCGCCATGAATTTTCCCGCTCGTTCCCAATCCAATTCCCGGAAACTTTTCCATTCCGTGCAGACCAGCGCAGCGTCCGCACCCTTCAAAGCTTCATACGGATCCTCGTGATAGGTAATATTCGGGAAGAATGCTTTCGTGCGAGAAATCGCTTCCGGATCGCTTGCGTGAACTTCCGCTCCTTCTGCCAGTAGCCGCCTGATCACCTCGAGAGCCGGAGCAAAGCGGATATCATCCGTATTGGCTTTAAAGGCCAAGCCGAGGACTGCAACTCGTTTGCCCTTCACCACCCACAGTGCTTTATGAATTTTTTCGAAGTAGCGATCAATGCGCTGCTTGTTCACGGTTTCGGCAGCCTTTAACATTTCGAAATCGATTCCCATCGAAGAAGAAAGATGGATGAATGCCTGGATGTCCTTCGGAAAACAGAACCCGCCGAAGCCCAATCCGGCCTTTAGGAATTGGGTTCCGATGCGCGGATCCAGTCCCATCGCATGGGTGACTTCCTCGACGTCAGCTCCAATGCGTTCACACAGGTCCGCGATCACGTTTGCGTAGCTGATCTTCAAGGCCAAAAACGAATTCGAAGCATGCTTGATGAGCTCAGCGCTGTTAATCGTGGTAATCAGCAACTCACTCGGTGCGTCCGGACACTTTCCAGCGTGAATGGGGCAGGAGAATTTTTTCTGCAAAATCGGGGCATAGATTTCTCGCAGTTTCTTGGCAGAAACCTCGTCTTCCACTCCTACCACAATGCGATCAGGATGGAAAAAATCGCCTACGGCTGTTCCTTCCCGCAAAAATTCCGGATTCGAAGCCACATGAAACTTCATATCCCCGCCCCGAGAATAGGCGGCTAGGGCCTTCTGTAATTGTTTGCCGGTAAGTGCCGGTACGGTGCTCTTTTCTACCACGATCTTGGACGCTTGCGCTTCCTGTGCGATTTGACGCGCAACGTGATCAATTGCCGACAGGTCAGCCTCTCCGCTATTCTTTGGCGGAGTTCCCACACAGATGAAAATCACCTCACCAGCGCGAATCGCCTCTCCGGGATCGCTCGTATAGGAAATCTTTTTTTCAGCGACAGCGTGGTTTAGCACTTCCTCCAGGTGCTCTTCATAGATGGGAACTTTGCCGACCTTCAACTGGTCGATACGCTTGCTGTCTATGTCTGTGCAAAATACTTCGTGTCCCGCGGCGGCGAGGCAGGCTCCGGTCACTAGCCCTACGTAGCCACACCCAATAACGGTCAGACGCACTGTCGTTCTCCTTTTCTTCGTACCCAAAATGAGCAGGTTTGGTGAACTCGGACCAACAGAACCAGTCGTGATCGTCACGCAAGCGAAGTATCAATAGGGATGAAATTACTTCCAGCCTAATAGTAATCCACGCAGCCCCATCAGTACCAGCTTCGGCTGCGTCCGAATCACATTCCAGAGCAAGCGTGTCGACTGGTCTCTATTGATTTCTCCTAGAGATTCCCGCGTGGAATCATTCAACAGATCGACCAGGCGAGAATAATCTTCCTGTTGAAAATAATGTAGCGCGCGACGAATCAACCAGTGCGTTCCTAATTCACGCCGCAATGCCAGCAATTCCGATTTGCCGTTACGCAGGATGGTATCGGCAACGCCGCGAGCCCCCCGCAATCCGGTCACGATCCCGCCAACGGTGGAGACTTTTACCTGTGCTGCCGCATCCCCCACTAAATAAACGTCGCCGCCCCCCACCGTTCGGCGCACAGGCACCCAGCGACGATAAACAGGAATTCGCGCGCCTTGCCATTCCAGAGGTTCGAACCCCTTTTTTTCCAAAAAGCGGTCAAAACTTATTTTTGTGGCCTGCCCATTTTCGCCAATCACTCCAACAGCAGCCCGCTCCGGGGATTCGGGAATCAGCCAATAGAAATAGGGAGTGTCATCCGGGATGAACCAAACTCGGGTGGTGTCGGCTGGGCAATCCTTTGGCAGCTTGATCACCGCCTGGACCAGCGGCACAGTTTCAACGGGCGGCCAGCCTGCCGAGCGGGCAACCCGGCTGACCGCTCCATCCGCTCCAACAACGTTTTGCG
Source organism: Candidatus Acidiferrum sp. (assembly GCA_035314425.1). GTDB lineage: Bacteria > Acidobacteriota > Terriglobia > Acidiferrales > UBA7541 > Acidiferrum. The sequence continues at coordinate 15,386 of DATFZN010000137.1, forward strand.
CGTGATATTGTTTTCGTTCTCCAGCCTGATCCACCTCAATCTTTAGTCCTGTGCCATTCGCTTCAAGTCCTAAGAAGCGAGTGTTGTAATCGAGCCGCACTCCCGCGGTAGCAGCTTCCTCTGAGAGCGAACGAATCAAGCGTGACCGCTCGATGACCAGATCCGGTTCCTTCAGCGCGAACTGAGCCGAGCGTCCGTCCGTGAACAATTCGAAACGATTGATTTCATTCACGATGCAGGATTTTGCTTGGGAGCTGATTTGATTGCGAAAATGATCCGTTACAATTAAGGTGCGTGTCGAAGTCTCTAGACTTGGCCGCGATTCCAGTACCCGTACAGTTTTGCCGGCACGCGCCAGATAGCCGGCAGCATACAACCCTGCCGCCGATCCTCCGACGACCAAAATCTCTTCCTTTTTCCGACTCGGATGGTTCATACTCGTGCCTTCGGCTTTGTCATTTCCCTTCCGTCGCTTGGATGTAAGCCAGAAGCCTTTCCGGCCCCTCTGGAAGGGAACGGATGGGACCGCTTCGCGGGCAGTCTAGCAGTATAGCCAAACCTCGGGTCGGCCACAAAACCAGCAATCCCAAGTTACGGTCGGATGAGTCAGGAACGAGGGAGCTCAGGCTGCTATCTTCTTGGTTTGTCGTTCGTAGGGAGCCTTCTCGAGCCAAGCCACAGCAACAAGCATGCAAATGACCATGCTTCCCGCAACCATAGCTGCACTGGTAGCGGAGAGATAGGTGACCATCACAGCGACTCCGCCGCAAGCTGCGCCAACTAGATACATCGTAAGTACGGCACCTCTTTGTCCAAACCCCAAATTAGCCAAGCGATGAGCGGAGTGGTCTTTTCCGGGCGTCGCGAAAGGCAGCAATCCACGCCTCGAGCGGGAAATCGTCACGAGCGTAGTATCAAAAATCGCGGCACTTAGGATCAGAAGAGGAGCCAAGACGTTGGCAAGCGGGGTAGCGTACTCAACCCTCAATTTCAGGGCCAAAGTGGCCATCAGAAAGCCGAGAAACATGGCCCCGCCATCTCCCATGAAAATCTTCGCGGGCTTAAAGTTCCAGCGCAAAAAACCGGCCGCGGCCCCCAGCACCGCTGCCGCAAGTGTGGTAACCAGGGTCTGGCCACTTAAATAGGCCAGCAGCGCGAAGAACACGGAAGCCATTGCCGCCACCCCTGCGCACAAACCATCCATATGGTCAAGGATGCTGAAGGAAGCGGTAATTCCAACGACCCACAGGATTGTGGAGGCTGCGTCGAGCCAATACCCCGTGTGCCCGCCAACGAGGGAGCTAAAAACTTGAGCGTGAATTCCAGATGCCAGCAAGATGACGGCGGCGAGCGGCATTGCCACAAACAATTTCAATTGATGATGAAGCCAGCCGCGATCGTCAAGAAAGCCCACCGCCGCGACCAAGGTCGCCCCGGTCACGATTCCAATCACCTGTGCCCGTGCCGAACCGTCAAATGCGAACAGGATGGCCAGCATGACTCCCACATACATTGCTAAACCACCCAGCAGAGGAATTGGCTTCAGATGAACCTTGCGCGGCCCAGGAAGATCTACCATGCCTACGCGGAGGGCCAGGGCGCGCACCGGCACCACCAAGATCAGCGATGCCGACGCAGCAATAAGAAATGCCAACAGACCCGCACTCATACGCCCTCTATGCTCGTTCTGACGAAGCTGGTCCGGGCGAGATGGCCAGTGCGTTAACAGAGACGTTGCCGGTTTGGGTCCGGCTCCCAAGTCAACAGCGAGAATTGCGGTAGAAAGATAACGCGGTGGCTGCCCCGCAGAACATTGATACGATAACGCGAAATGCAAAAATTCGCCAGAACAATCCCCTGAGAACTCCCCTGTATGCATGATTTGACGATCGTTGATTACCAGAAAGTACTGCGAGCTCGCCAGACGTAGAATCTAAATTTTTTGATCGCGCGGTTGCCTAGCGATGCGCTACATCTTCAAGAATACTGATTAATTTTGCCAGTTCTCTGCTTTGTTCAAACTCGGGTGCGGCCGCGGAAGCAGCCAAGCCCATTGTGCGTAGCAAGTCCGGATCGCCAGCAAGCTGCCTGACAGAATTCGCAAAATCTACAGGGTCGTCGGGATTGGCCGAAATGGCGAAGCCTTTGTCTTTGCCAATCGAAACCACGTCACACGCAGCGGGGGCAACCGCTACGATCGGCTTTCCCGCTGCCAGAATCCCATACATTTTGCTCGGCACTACGACCCCCTCCAGTCCCCGCCTCACCGTGATCAGGTGGGCATCTGCCGCTGCAAGGACCGACGGGATCTTGTTGTTGGGGAAAAAGGGAAGGAAGCGGATATTGGGGATGTTCTTCGCGGCAATTTGTAAGCTGTCCCGCTGCGCTCCGTCTCCCACGAAAACCAGTCCGATCCCCTCCTTGACGAGCTGCGCGGCACCTTCGAGAAGGGTTTCCCACGCGCCGTAGAAACCGAGATTCCCAGCGTGCAGCAAAACGAACCTGAAGTCACCGCGAATCGCGCGAATCACTTCACTGTCGAAACCGGCAGTACTGGCATTCGCAGCGGAAAGTTCCGCCCCATCGCGGACCACAGAGATATTCCTTCGGGGAACGGCTTTGGCAGCGATGCGACTACGCATGTCTTCCCCGAGAACGATCACCCTGGTTGCGCGCCGCAGCGCCCAGCGATGCAACTTCTCCCAAATGCGGGAAAGCAGCCCGGGGCTTACGATCCTGCCGCCCAGCGCCATGTCCGGATACATGTCTCGAATGTTGTATACGAATGGTTTACCTTTTAGCAGGGCAATGAACGCACCGGCAATCCCTTCAAAGGGAGGGTCGGTCATGGCCATGACCACATCGCAGGGAAGAAACAAGGCGCGCGGAACGGAAAGAAACAGGTAGGAAAGATAGTTGAATACGCGTTTTTTCATCTGCTGGCGGGGGTAGTCTGTAGAACCCACACGGAGGATCTCGACCCGGCCTTCTTTCTCCGTTTGATAGAAATGCCAGATTCGCCGTTCGCCCGGATCATACGAGGGCCTTCCGCACAAAACGGTAACGTCATGGCTAGTGGCAAGAGCGCCAACCACGGTTTGAGCCATTTTTGCTGTGGCGGAACGATCCGGGGGGAAATAGAGATTCAGTAGCAGAACACGCACGTTCCGAGTGTACAAAAATCGAAATACCAAGAGAAGCGTAGCCGCGAGAGTCTGGGGCCCCTCTCCTGATCCTTTCCAGAAAATCGGACAGTAGGTCCAAAACTGTTCGATGGGACAGTTTCGCATCCGTAAGGGGCCCTCTACCCTAAGAGAAATCCAAACGCCAAGGGGAGGTCCGGATGCAAGTGAACGAGCATCGGAGACGGTGGGTATTTCTTCTGGCTATGGCTATGTGCGGGATTGCCGCGACAGTCGCCGGACAGCCTCCGGTTTTGCCGGAGGTGGTCCTAAGCGCACACACCGTATACATCGATAATCAAACTGCTTTTACGGAACTGGAATACACGGTAGTCCTCGAAATCAACAAATGGGGCCACTTCCAACTGGCCGACAGGGACAAGGCCGATCTTGTTCTGGTGCTCAGCAGTGGCACGCATGTTCACGCCATTCCAGACGGGCAGTACCCTCGAACCACCGGGTTGAACGCGTTCGCTGAAGATTCCGTTCCCCCAGGGCATACGCGAATTGCCCTTCAGGATCCGAAAAGTGGGGCCACGCTCTGGAGCGGCATTCACAAGACCGAAGGTGGAAAAGTGAAGAACGGACACCTGCTCGATGAGTTACGCCAAGCGTACGAAGAAGCGGAGAAGGCCAGAAACAAGAGATAGCTTGCGTGCGATTATCCGGCGATCATTTTGCCGAGCAATTCTTTCAAAATTTTTGCCGCGACCGTCGCCGTTAGTCCCGACAAGTCGCGCACGGGATTGAACTCTACCAGATCTGCCCCAACAATGAGTTCCGGCAGCGCGTGTATGTAGCGAATGGCTTCCCGAGTCGACAGGCCACCTGGCTCCCAATGAGAGACACCGGGTGCAAACGCAGGATCTAGCACATCCAAATCGAATGAGACATAGATCGGCCCGCGCAACTTTAATCGATCGGCGTCGGGCAAATGATCCATGTCGAAAATTTCCACATTATATTTTTCGGCTTGCGATCGCTGGTGAGCATTGAGTGTACGTATCCCAATCTGTACCAGCCGTTCGACCAGGTGCTGTTCACAGATGCGCGCGAATGGGCTGGCATGCGAGTGAGGATTGCCCCGGTAGTCGGCGTATAAATCGGGGTGAGCATCAAAGTGGACCAGGGTAATTCCTGGAACCCTCTTGCCGATCGCGCGCAGAATCGGATAGGTAATCGAATGATCTCCGCCCAAACTCACTGGTCGCTTCTGGCGTTCAACAATTTGAACAATGGCAGGTTCGATGCGCTCACTGGCGTCGGCGGCTTCCATGTTCGGCAAATCGCCGGCATCTTCGAGTGCGCCGGGGCTTCCGAGATCGACCGGCGATTCCGCCCATTTGTTCCAAGCGTCAGAATGGAGCGCTTCGCGAATCAGGGCGGGAGCTTTTCTAGGCCCGCAGAGATAGGAAGAATTCTGATCTAGCGGGATGCCCACGATTACCGGCACACCCCAACGTTGTAGTTTTGGCGTGGGGAGGTTCATGAGCGCTTGATCAGGAAATTTCCGAGAACTAGCGCATCCATCTTGGTGCGTAGGAAGCAATCGATTGCTTCTTCCGGTCGGCACACGATAGGTTCGTTGTCATTGAACGAGGTGTTTAACACCACGGGAACACCCGTTTGCCGTCCGAACTCGGTGATCAAGGCATGATACCTAGGGTTGGCGTCTTCGGTAACTGTCTGTAGCCGCCCGGTACCATCGACGTGCGTAGGTGCGGGGATCTTATCGCGCTTCTGAGGCAAGACCGAGTAAGCCAGCGTCATGAATGGGGAAGGGTGCGAGTGCGAGAACCATTCACCCGTTTTTTCCGCCAAAATCGAAGGGGCAAACGGCCGGAATATCTCGCGATGCTTAATTCGGCTATTTAGAATTTCTTTCATTTCCGGTCGACGCGGATCGGCAACAATGCTCCGATTGCCCAAGGCGCGTGGTCCCCACTCTGCTCGCCCCTGATACCAGCCCAGAATTTTTGCTTCGGCGATAATGGCTGCCGTTTGCCTCATCAATTCCTCGTCCGCCAATTCGGAAATTCTGAATCCCCCTTGGGAAATCGCACTGTCGCGAATCGCGGTTCGAATCTCCGTCGGCGAATAACTCGGTCCCCAATACGCGTTGTTCATTACAAATGTCCGTGGCTTACCGAGGGTCTGATGCCAAACGTGATAGGCAGCACCAACCGCGAGACCTGCGTCGCCTGCAGCCGGATGCACATAAACTTGTTCGAATTGTGTCTGATCAAAAATTTTTCCGTTGGCCACGCAGTTGAACGCGACCCCTCCAGCCAGACAGATTGCCTTTGCGCCGGTTCGAGCCGCGAGTTTTTTCAACATGCCCAGATAGACCTCTTCGAGCCGCGCTTGAAGAGACGCGGCGATATCCCGGTGGCGCTGTTCAAGCGGTTCGTCTGGATGACGCGCGGGTGCGCCCAGTTTCTTCCCAAGTGCATCGGAAAACATTTTGCCAAGCACAGGTGTCTTGTCCGATTCGGCCCAAGACATGTCGGGCCCGGAGGTGTGGTGAGTAAAATATTCGAGACCGAGCCGAAAACCAAACTCCCCGCCATTCGGACTAAAGCGCAGAACATCTCTAAAGGCCTCGGTGTATCTCGGTTCGCCGTACGCGCCCAGTCCCATCACTTTGTACTCATCCCCAAATTTCAAAAAGCCCAGGTATTGGGTAACGGCGCTGTAGTACAACCCGAGTGAATGAGGGAAAGTGATCGAACCATCGATGTGCATGCGGTTTCCACGGCCTATTCCCCACATGGAGCTGGCAAAATCGCCGAGACCGTCTGCGGAAAGAAGTGCCGCATGCTCGAAGGGAGAAACGAAGTAACTGCTGGCCAGGTGTGCTTGATGATGTTCTACCCGATGAAAAGTCGCTTTGAGCTTGGCCGGATCACTGTCGAGCGCTTGCCGAAGCGCATTCGGAATGCTCGTGAACTTCGACAGAACTTTTGCGCGTTCCCTTGCGAACGACGGCATCCGAATCGCGTAAAACAATTTTGTGGCCAGGCGTGCGTAGGGATTTCGCGGAATGGCCACGTGGTCAATATCCGACAGATTGATTCCTGCGGCCCTCAAGCAATAACGAATTGCGGCAGCGGGGAATCCCGCCGCATATTT
>DATFZN010000138.1:0-63854 GCA_035314425.1 Candidatus Acidiferrum sp.
GTCATCGACTCTCGCACTCCGTTCGCGCACAAATCCTCGCACGAGACACGGGGACAACTTCTTTTCTGTAAGTTGTTATGCCGGCAGAAAGGCCCAAGGGCATAGGTGAACTTTACGTTTCAAAGCCCAACCAGCGCAAGGAAAAAAGTTTCCCTCGCAAAGCACCAGTGGAAAACTCGTCCCCGCCATTAACCCTCTGCGCTCGTTCCTTTCCTCCTACCCTGCAGCTTGCCTGCTTCTGCTCTTTGGGGCAACCCCCCGGCGCGCCCTCTCTCACCCGGCCTTAGCCTCACTCTTTCTTGCACCCAAATAAAAAACGGGGCAATCTCGCCCCGTCTCCCGTGCCTTTTTTCCCTCAGTCCTAAAAATCTAGTCCCCAAAAATCCGCCGGCGGATTATTCAGCTCCAAACCCAACTCCCAACCCGCACGCCCCTCATGACCCCGCCAGATCAACTTCGCCACCGTCTCATTTCCGTTGATTGAATTCCTCATGGTCATCTTCTGTCCAACCGCAAAACCCTGCGGCACGATGGCCAGGCATCCCTTCGGGCTAATGTCTACGGTATACCCCGAGACGGAGTGCCGCTTCCCTGCTTCTTCCCACTCGAGCGTCACCCGCACCCGCGAATTCACCCGCGCACCTGCCCTAAGAGACTGCAACCGCAACGCGTAGCTCGCTTCATTCATAATTTCCACAATTTCCTCCGCAACAGCAGCCTGCTAAAACAATAGCCACCCGCTACTACCAGCACGCAGACCCACACGATGGTCCACCTCTGACGGTAAGGTCGCCTACAGGGTGTGTCAATGGAACGGCAGGGCTTTTTCTCCTCACCAGTTAACCCCCTGAGTCGCGTGCGCCATTCTTCTCTTGATTGGCGCCCCCAACACTCCCCCAGTACACTCTTTCTACGCTCGATGCTCACCTGGTCAACATTTCGCGACGAACTCCCGCCTACCCTTCGTCTGGCACTGCCCTTGGTGCTTGCCGAGATCGGTTGGATGAGCATGGTGATCGTCGACACCATGATGGTCGGCCGTTTGCCGAGTAGCGCCGCCTCCATCGGAGCCGTCAGCATTAGCTCCAGCATTTTCATTGTCTTCGCTTTTTTCGCCGAGGGTCTTCTCGCCGGGCTCGACACCCTCGTCTCCCAGGCCTTTGGCGCAGGCAAACGGGAAGATTGCCACCGTTCCCTGATCAACGGCATCTACCTGAGCATCGCCATCACTCCCCTTCTGCTACTTCCCGTGTGGTACATCCCGCTGTACTTCAAACAATGGGGGGTTGCACCGGAAGTGGCCGTTCTCGCGGTTCCCTATATGCGCACACTCGCCATCGGCTTGTTTCCCCTAATTCTCTACTTCGCGGTTCGCCGCACTCTGCAGGGCATGAACATGGTGCGGCCCATCGCCTTCGCTTTGGTTTCCGCGAACATAATCAACTTTTTTGGCAACTACATTTTCATTTTTGGTAAGTTCGGTTTCCCCGCCTTAGGGGTTACCGGCTCCGGTTTGGCTACCGCCTTTTCTCGCATCTACCTGGCTGCTGTTCTGGTCGGATATCTACTGTGGTACGACCATCGTCATCGCACAGAACTGCGGAAGACTCCTGCGCAGCCGGATCTCGAGCGTCTGCGCACACTCATCGCACTAGGTCTCCCTGCGGCCTTGCAGATGACCGCGGAAGTCACGGTGTTCGCCCTGGTGGCTTCGCTTGTTGCCCGATTAGGTGCCGTCCCACTCGCCAGCCATCAAATCGCGCTGAACACCGTCGCCTTCACCTACATGGTTCCTTTGGGGATCTCCTCAGCCGCGGCTGTTCGCGTTGGTCAAGCCATCGGCCGCAAAAATCCCAACGCGGCAGCCTTGGCCGGCAACACCGCAATTCTCTTGGGCGGCAGCTTCATGGCTTCGATGAGCGCCGTCTTGCTGCTGTTTCCGCGTTTGATCGCTCATATTTACACTTACGACGAAACCGTAATCCGTAGCACCATTGCTATCCTCGCCGTTGGCGCGGCATTCCAGCTCTTTGACGGCATTCAAGCTGTCGCCACAGGCGCCCTGCGCGGCACTGGAGACACCCGCACCTCCATGCTGTGTCACTTCTCCTGCTACTGGCTGTTCGGTTTGCCTCTGGGAATCTATCTCTGCTTTCGCAAACACTGGGGAGTCGTCGGCCTTTGGACCGGCCTGAGTGTGGCCCTCATCCTCATCGGCCTGCTCCTACTCTACTTCTGGCGCAAAAAATCACGCCTCCTCCAGCTCACCACCTAAGCCCCGCTGCCCTTGGGTTTGCCTTGTGCACGGGTGGGTGCTGCATAGGTCGATTTTGCGCGCGTCTCTACATCTTGTACCGCCCGAGGTCGTCATCGGACAATCCCTCGAGCCAATTTCTCAACTGATCGTTCGTACTTCTCTCGGCGAGTGCGGTCGACACCTTTGAATTCTTCAGCACAATCTCTTCCACAAATATCGGGCAATCCATCCGCAGAGCCAGCGCAAGAGCATCGCTTGGCCTTGAATCAATACTCATCAACTGCCCGTCTCGCTCCACCCAGATCAGCGCGTAAAACGTGTCGTCGCGCAAATCATTCACTACTATCTTTTGCACCTGCACATCTAATCCCAAAAATACATTCTTCAGCAAATCATGGGTCATCGGCCGCGGAGTCTGCACCTTCTCAATTTCGAGCGCAATGGCGTTTGCCTCGTAAGCGCCCACCCAGATCGGCAGCACTGCTTGCCCCTGCACATCCTTCAACACCACAATCGGCATCTGCGTGACTGGATCCATCATCAGGCCGCGTATCTTCATCTCTACTTCCATCGCGCCCTCCTCTTTCCCCTGCCGATAGGCAAATCGCTAAACTCTTCGTGGTACGGTCAGTCGGCTTTACCCCGAGCGACGGGGTGCTGTGCTCTTTTCTGCGGACTCGGTGTCTGTTTGTTCCATTCCTTTTTCTCACTCTACTACTTCGCCGCCTCGCCAACCAGACTATTGGCGCCCGAACCAGTTACCCGAACCTGCACATACTTTCCCAAAAGTTCCCTCCTCTGTGAAGTGAAATTCAAGATCGCGTAATTTCCCGTATGCCCGCTCCACTGATTCTCCCTCCGCGACTGCCCTTCCACCAAGACTTCCATGGTCTTCCCAACCATCCGTGCATTTCTTGCAATCTGAATTTCTCTTTGGCGAGCCAACAAAACCGCCAACCGCCGGTTCTTCTCCTCCTCGGGAATCGCATCTTCCATCTTCAAGGAAGGAGTATTCGGCCGTGGCGAATACTTAAATCCGAACATCAAGTCATACTGCGCCCGATCGAGCAGCGAGAGTGTTTCCTCAAAATCCTTCGCGGTCTCCCCGGGAAATCCCACAATCACGTCGGTAGTAATACTAATGTCCCGCTTTGCCCCGCGAATCAGCGCCACCTTCTCGAGATATTCTTCGCGTGTGTAGGTTCGCTGCATGGCGCGCAGTACAGTTGTAGACCCCGATTGCACCGGGAGATGCACGTGCTCGCAGAGCTGCGGAGTCGCATCCATCGCCTCCACAATATCTTTTCCAAAATCCCGCGGATGCGAAGTCATAAACCGTACACGCCGAATCCCCGGCACATTCGCCACTTCCACCAGCAAATCTGAAAATCGCAATTTGCGCGCGGTCGGATCGACATACGAATTCACCGTCTGCCCGAGAAGCTGAATCTCGCCGTAACCAGAATCCGCCAACTGCCGCACTTCTTCCAATATCGAAGCGCTCCCTCGGCTGCGCTCTGGACCGCGCGTAAACGGCACTACGCAGTACGAACATGCTTTGTTGCAGCCCTCAATAATCGTCAAATACGCGCGCCAAGGATTGTCCCGCCGCGTCATCTCCGTCAGAAAGGTCTCATCCGTATCCTGATCGAGCCCGGTCACGCGCTTGTTCCCCGCTTCTAGCTCCGCAATCAACTGTGGCAATTTTCGGTAACTCGCGGAGCCGCAGACCAGACTCACCCACGGCGCGCGCTCAAAAATCTCTTCCCCCTCCTGTTGTGCCAGACATCCCAGCACCCCAATCACTTTGCCTTCCGCTTGCCGCTCGCGGAATTCTCCCAGCCGGGAAAAAACTTTCTGTGCGGCCTTCTCGCGAATACTGCAGGTGTTATAGAGAATCACGCTCGCCGCTTCCGGCTTCTCCACTTGTGTATACCCACGAGCCAGCAACACGCCCGCCACCTTCTCTGAATCATGGTCGTTCATCTGGCACCCAAACGTCTCCAGATAAAATGCTCTCTCCTCCCCAGCGCTGGTTTTTTTGCCAGCACCTGCCGCTTCGATCCGCGCATCGCCAGGGATCTGTTTTTCCCGCTGAGGCGCCCCACACGCCGTACTTGCGTCTAGGTCTTGGTCTACCACTGCACTTGCCTCCGCCGCAATCCTCTTCTCTCTCTTCTTTGCCGCGAGTGCCCTTCTCCTCAATCGGTGTGCCATCCCCGCCGCTTCATCGCTGTGGCCGAGGGTTCCTGAACCAGTTGCTGACACCGCGGCGTTCCCTGCATCCGCACCCGTGCCCTTCCCAATCAACTGCTCAACGCCGAAATCAAATGCATTTCCCATATCCCGTCAGTTTACCTCACTCCACGCAACTTCTCTTGATTCTCCTCGTACCACCGGCTCCTCCGCGTACCCAGGTGTTGCGACCTCCGGGTCTTCGCTGCAAAATTCCCCGCCCCCGATAGCTTGACCCTTCCAGGATGAGGCCTTTCGTTCGAACACCTCGGCCAGTGGCAGGTTTTTCTCCGCGAACTATCAGCCTCATTTCTTTTGACCCTCTTTGACCCGTATGCTACGTTTCTAATGTCACTAAATTTTCGTTTTTTTAAGGGGTTTTCCCAATTCTTCTTCCTTGCGCCATCTTCATAGGCAACATCTTTGAAATTCTCGCACAAACTGGCTGGGTCGCTCGCTTCGTCCTTCTCATTCTTCTTCTCTTCTCCTTGATTTCCTGGGCCATGATTTTTCAGAAGTTTAACCTTTTCGGCCGAATCCGCCGCGAAAGCGATCAATTCCTCAAAATTTTCCGTGCCACCAAAGGCGTAGCCAATCCCCAAGGGCTGGTGTCCGCCGGGTCGCCCTTTGCCAATGTCTATGCCGCCGGTTACCGTGAATTGCAGAGCCAATTGACGCCAACCAGCACCACCGCGCCCCCGCAGAAACTCAAAAGCCTGCAAGCCGTCATTGTCAGCATGCAAATGGCTGCTGCCGAAGAAATCCGTCGCGTCGAGAAAGGCATGACCTGGCTCGCTACCACCGCCAGCGTCACTCCCTTCATCGGCCTGTTCGGCACAGTTTGGGGCATTATCGACGCCTTTTCCGGCCTGGGCACTTCCGGTTCTGCCAGCCTGCGCGCCGTCGCGCCGGGCATCGCCGAGGCCCTGGTCACCACCGCCGCAGGGCTATTCGCCGCCATCCCGGCACTGATCGCTTACAACTATTTCCTCCAACTCATCCGCGATCTTGGCCAGCGCCTTGACACGTTCGCCTCGGAATTCGCCGCCCAAATCGAAAAGACCTTCACCTAATGCGCTCCCTTCTTGAAATCCCTGAACATCTTCGCGCGGTGCCCGCACCACGCCCAACTCGCCCCTTCCGACCGCCGGCTGCTTGTCAGCTCTTGCGCTGCTCATTCCCGGGGTCCTTTGGTGTAAAAGGTATCTGTTGTCCTTGGGCTCTTACATTTCAAATTTCAACTGCCGTCGAAAAGGGTTCCTAAATCTCCGCCATGCCGCAACTCACGAAAGCAACGCACTCCTCGCTCTCGGAAATCAACATGGTTCCGTTCATCGACGTCGTGCTCGTCCTTCTGATCATCTTCATGATCACCGCGCCAATCTTGCAGTCCGGCATTGAAGTCGACGTCCCCAAGACCCACACGATCAAGGAAATCACTGAGCAGCGGCTTGTCGTCACCGTCGACAAAGCTCAAAAAATCTATCTTGGCAACGATCCCGTCAATATTCACGACCTCCCCAACAAAATCCGCAAGCAACTCAAGCATCCCCAAGACGCCATCTTCTTGCGATGCGATGAAACAGTCCCCTTCGGGGCCTTCGCCAGCGTCATCGATTCCCTTCGCCAATCGGGTATCTCTAATATCAGCATCGTTACGCAGCCAATCACCGATCGCGCGCCCTCGCGTTAAACCTCATGACTTACGCTGCCACCAACCCGAGTGACCTCAGCTTCAAGCCCTTCTTCGGCTGGTCCGTCTTTTTCCACTTCGTGCTAACTGTCCTGATGCTTGCCGGCGTCTACATCCAACGCAACAGCGTGCCTTGGGGCGGTGTGGGTGGCGGCGATTCCGACGTAAAAGTAAACCTCGTCGCCAGCGCGGGCATTCCCATGCCCCGGCCAATCATCCCCACTGAGAGTGCAACGGTCGATCCCACAAAGGGCCTATACAAAGAAGAACCTCCAACGCCTCCGGATTTGCCCAAGGAAGCCACGGCCATCCCAAAGTTCAACAAGGAGAAGCCGCCCCCGCCTCCGACGAAGGCTTCGAAAATTATCGAAAACAAGAATCCACGCCCTGATAACGCGGTTAACTATGGCAAGGGTGGTCAAATGGATCTTCCGTCTGGCAACAGCGAAACGCCTGGCCCCCTGAACGGGGGCATGGCCATCAAAGGCGCAGGCGGAGGTGAATTTGCCGCGCGTTATCCTTGGTATGTAGAAAGTGTTCGGAAGCGTATTTCCGAGAATTGGCTGCAAAACGCTATCGATCCTGCGGTCCGTTCCGCGCGCACCGCTCACGCCGTCGTCACCTTCACCATCTTGCGCGACGGCACAGTCAAAAATATCCGGCTCGACACGTCCAGCGGCAATCGCTCCATGGACGATTCCGCCACCCGCGCCCTGCTGAGCATCGACAAGATGCCAACCCTTCCCTCCGACTGGCGCAGCAATTCCGTTGACGTCGTCTTCGATTTCGACCTCGGCCGCAACCATTAACCCAGAACCCCAAACCGCGCGAAGGCACTGGCCACAAAGGGCACTTTTGACTGAACAGGGATCGCCCGAACTTGAAGGTGCCGCACCCCTTGCCTTTCTAAGTGCCGGTCCCTGCCAATCTACCTCTTCCCCTTCTTCTTTGCCGGTTTAGCCACCGCGTGTTTCGACTCTTCCTTCGACTTGCCCTTCCCGTGTGCTCCACTCTTCGCCACAATCGCCGCCGTGTGCTTATCATGGAGCGCTCGCCCTGCGGCTTTCTCTTCCTTCGTAGGCTTCTTCTCTTTTTCCTTCTTCTTCGGCGCTTCCTTGATCCCCGAGAGCTTCCTCAGTATCTTTTCCCTTTCCTCGGGTGTCCTCCCTCGTCCGTTTAATTGCGTCGCGAAAACCTGTTCGACGATTTGATCGAACTTCGGCCCTCGCGCCATCCCCAACGCTTCTAGCTCCGCGGCAACCACCGGCAGTGCAATCCGGACAGGTCTCCACTTGTGCAGAAACGCTTTGACCTTGTTCACCGCCACCGACTTATTTGACTCCGCCAAGATGTACGCCATGTACTCCACGGGCAGTTTCTCAATGAACCGGTACGCCTCGATCGGCGAGTTCGTTTTCTTCCCCGTAAGCTCCTTCTCGGCTAGCTCTACTTTGTCCGGAAACGATTCGATCGCGTCGATCTCCGCGCTACGGAATTCCAGCTTCGACAAGACATTCCCCAACTCGCGGTCCTTCAATTTCCCCAGAATAGCTAGCATCATCGGGCTCGAAAGTCGCGGGCGATACCCCGCCATAAACAAATCATCCCGAACCTTGATCAACCGGTTGATCGCGTCATAGCTCGGATGCTTCTTGGAAAGCAGCGGATGAATCCGCTCGAGCAGATGCTGCGATTCCCATTCCTTCAGCACTAGGTGTGGCCGCTCTTCCTTGGCCAGGTCGCGCAACTCTTGCCCCGCATCCTCGGTTGAAATCGTGTGCTGCAATTCGCGTTCAATCGCCAGGTTAAACCACTCCTGGGTGCGTGTTTCCAGCTTGAATCCCATTCGCGCCGCGTAGCGCAACGCGCTCAGCAACCGCACCGGCATATTCGTGAAGCTGTGGATCGTTAGCGCCCGAATTTCTCCGTGCTCAATGTCTGACAATCCATTGGTCGGGTCGAGCAGCAATCCTCTGGATGCCGGGTTCAACGAAATTGCAATCGCGTTCAACGAAAAGTCCCGCCTCCGCAGATCCTCCATGATGGTGGACCAGCGAATTTCCGGGCGGGTTCCCGGTCGCACGTAATGATCATCGCGGGCCGCGGCAATGGTACCCTCCACATCGCCCGCAAATAAAATCTCGATGTGCCGCGTCTTGTCGTCTTCCGATAACACCTTGGCTCCGCCCTTCTCGAGTTCGCGAGCCATCTTCGATGGGTTGCCTTCCACCGTGAAATCCAGATCGCGCAGCGTCGCTCCGGTAATCAGGTCGCGAACCGTTCCACCCGTCAGGTAGACGTTGAATCCCATCGCTGCGGCCAGTTCCTGCACGCGCAGCATCGCCGCGCGCTGCTCCGGCGTGAGCCGGCTCTCCAGTAAGAAAATATAATCAGGCATTGCGCTCCTTTGGCTTAAGGGTGGTCATGTGCATTCTCCAATCTGCATTTTTTCTCGAACCCAGCAATCCATGATGCACCCGCAATGAGTCCTCGCCCGCTTGCTACGCACGCGGGTGATGTGCTTTGTAAATCTGCTTCAGCCGCTCTTCCACAACGTGCGTATAAATCTGCGTCGTCGAAATATCCGAATGGCCCAGCATCAACTGAACCGAGCGCAAATCCGCCCCCCGTTCCAGCAAATGCGTTGCAAAACTGTGGCGCAACATGTGCGGCGTCGAACCAACGCGCAGTCCGGCCTGCCGTCCATACGCCGAGAGGATCTTCCAAACTCCGACGCGGCTGATCGGCGAGCCGCGCCGGTTGATGAAAAGCGTTGTCGCCAGCGCCTGTTTCCCTTTGCCAACCAACTTCGGACGGGCTTCGCGTAAATACCGATCCACCAAATTCAGCGCTTTCTTGCCAATCGGGACGATGCGCTCCTTATCGCCCTTGCCGATGCAGCGAACGCAACCTACCCCAGTATCGAGGTCCATCACCCGAAGACTTACCAATTCCGACACGCGCAATCCCGTCGAGTACAAAACTTCCAGCATCGCACGATCCCTCATTCCGAGCGGCGTCTGCTCGTCCGGCTGCGAAAGCAATAACTCCACTTCATCCAATCGCAAATAGCCCGGTAGGCTGCGCCGAATCTTTGGTGACTCCAGATTGAACGATGGATCGACGGGAATGTAATCTTGGCTTTGTGCAAAACGGAAAAAATTCCGCAGTGTCACAAGGTGTCGGGCCACCGTCCGGCTCTCTAGCTTTTGCCGGTACAGGCTCGCCAGAAATTCCATCAGAATGTCCCTGGTCACCGCTTCGAGCAAGAGCTTTCGCTTTCGGGCAAACTCATCGAATTTCATCATGTCGCGCCGGTAGGCAGCAACCGTGTTCGGAGAAAGCCCTTTCTCCACTCGCACGTGCGTCAGAAACGAGGTGATGGTTGCACTAATTTCCATCAGCTGGCCGCCAATTCGGCAGGTTCACTGCCACGCGTCGCAATTCCGTAGACTTCATGGATTTCCGGGCAGCGGAAGACCCAGGTCAGCGCGATGTAAAGCAAAGTAGCTCCGCCAATCAATCCGATAAATACCAGAAACTGTATGAAGAAGGTGGAGTGCACCGTGTAGTCCGCGTAATGATTGGCGATCATGCACCCTACGCCCATAAGCGCTGAGCATAGCGAAATCTTTCCGATGGAACGGAGAATCTCAAACGACCCCAGCGCCCCGTAACGCAACCGGAATATAAAAAACAACGTGAAAAAATCGAACAACGTTGCCAGGACGGTCGCCAGCGCCGGGCCACCGTTCTGAAACCGCTTGAAAAAGGCGGCCTGCAGAAAAACAATGTTTAGAGCAATGTTTAGGATGAACGAAATGGCCGCAACAATCACCGGGGTCTTGGTATCCCGCACCGAATAAAACGCTGGCACGATTAATTTCACGCACGCCAGCGCCGGCAATCCCGCCGCGTAGTAGAGCAGTGGCCTGGCAGTCAGCCGCGTCGACTCCGCCACGAACTGCCCGTGTTGGAATAACATCCGAATAATCGGCTCGCGCAGAATCATCAATCCCAGGGCCGCCGGGATGGTAATGTAGGCCACGATCCGCACCGCAAACGTAAATGTCCGTTTCAATCCCTCAAAATCACTGGCCGCAGCTTGGTGTGCCATCATGGGCAATATGGCGGTCGCCACCGCAATCGCATATCCACCCAGCACCAGTTCCATCACCCGATCCGCAACGTACAGGGCCGTTAAACTCCCCCGAGGCATCTTGGGAGCATTCGCAAAGAACGTATCCACGAAGAAATTGATCTGCGATATCCCTAACCCAAAGAAGCGGGGGAACATCAGCCGGGCCACGTTGCGAATCCCCGAATGCGCGAAGGAGATCCCAAAATCGAAGCGCATCCCCCGCTTGACCAGTTGCGGAACGAGCACCAGGAACTGCAGCGCCCCGCCAACCAGCACCCCTACGACCAGCGATACCGCGGGAGAGGAAAAGTATCGCCACACCATCGCCGTTGAAAAGACAATGATGCTCAAGTTCAAGAAGACCGTGGTCGACGCTGGGAGCGCGAAGTTGTGAAAACTATTTAGGATCCCCATCCCCAAGGCAGCCAGGCCCAGAAAGAACAGATAGGGGAAGATGATCCGATTTAGGCTAATCGCTTCATCCCAACTGGTCGCTTTATCCCCCGTAAAACTGAAGGTCTTAATCACCGCGGGCGAAAAAACCATCCCCAACACGGTGATGACCGCCAAAACTAGCGCCGCTGTCCAAAATAGCCGGTTAGCGAAATGCCACAGCTCCTCTTTGGAACGCTCCCGCATAATCGTCGTAAAAACCGGGATAAAGGAAGCAGCAATCGTGCCCTCCCCTACTAAACGCCTGAAAAGATTAGGGATACGGTAGGCCAAAACAAACGCATCGGCACTGAGCGTGGTCCCCAGTAAGAGGGTAATGCGCTGGTCTCGCAAATAGCCTAAGGTTCGGCTGACAATGGTAACGAGGGAAATGATCGATGCGGATTTGAGGATTTGCGTCTTTTCAGTCAAGGACCAGCTCACAAAGAGATAAACCCAATCAAAACAATGAGTTGACAGGCAAATCGTGAGTAACATAACATGACTTGCAGCTTTTAGCAATTTTTTTTGAGGCACAGAAACGGTTGATTCCAGCTTGAAGACCCGCTCCCAAGCATCGACCCACAAGAAGGTCGTCGTCGAGCTCCAGGACCGCAAGTCCCTGCGCGGGTTCCTCAACCCTGCACGACTGCAGGATGCTGCCCCGCTCGACTTGCTAACCCCTTATGGCGAACATGAAGAAATCGTCCGAGACAAAATCCGCGCTGTCTATTTCGTTCGCGATCTCAATGAAGATTTTGAGCCGGAGCGCAAAACATTCCTGAGCCGCCCGAAGCTCGACGGCCTATGGGTGAAGCTTCGTTTCCTCGATGATGGCTTGCTTGAAGGGGTCATCCCCAATGACCTCCTCAATCTTATGGACCAGGGACTCCACCTTACCCCTCCCGACTTTCATTCGAATACCGACCGCATCTACGTCCCTCGCACTGCCCTTGCAGAATTGAGCGTGCTCGGAGTCGTCGGCATCGCTCGACGCAAAACTGCCGCCGTCGCCGCCGCGCAACCTCGTCTCTTCAATGAATAGCCGCTCGAGCGAGCTGGGTCTGGGACCTCTGGCCAGTGTACTTCGCTCTTGCGCCTGTGCGAGACTCACTATTTGCATGTTGCTCTTTGAAGGCGGTGAGGTATGAAGCTTAGCGAAGTCGCACGAAAGCTGGGTTGCCGATTGGAAGGCGATGGCAACAGCGAAATCTACGGCGTCTCTGGCATTGAGCAGGCCGCTGCCGGCCAAATCACGTTTCTCGCGAACCGGCGATATTCTCGGTTGCTAAAAACGACGCAGGCCTCGGCCGTCTTGATCGAAGAGGGATTCGTGCTCGAACGCGACGCCGAGCTTGCCCCGCTCGCTGCACTGCGCACCCAGAATCCTTATCTCGCCTTCGCGCAAGCGATCGAACTTTTCTATCAAGCTCCGCACTATGCTCCCGGCATTCACCCCACCGCGGTCATCGCCAGGACTGCAAAAATCGGCCCAGGGGCCCATGTCGGTCCGTATTGCTTTGTCGATGAAGGAGTAGAAATTGCCGAAAACGCCGTGCTGCACAGCTTTGTCACGATCTATCGCGGTGCAAAGATCGGCAAATCCTTTTTCGCGCACGCGCACGCCGTCGTCAGAGAGTCTTGCCTCATCGGAGACCGCGTCATCCTGCAGAACGGCGTCGTGATTGGCGGCGATGGACTGGGCTTCGCCAAGCGTGCCGACGGTACCTGGCACAAAATGGTGCAGTCGGGCCCGGCCATACTCGAAGACGACGTCGAGATCCAGGCCAACGCTTGCGTCGACCGCGCCACGGTTGGTGAAACCCGTGTTGGCCGCGGCACAAAGATCGATGATCTCGCGCTCATCGGCCACGCTTCACAGGTCGGCCAGAACTCCATGATTTGCGGGCAGGTTGGCTTGGCTGGCTCGACGAAAATCGGTGACAACTGCATACTCGCCGGGCAGGTCGGCACCGCAGGACATTTGAAGATCGGCGACGGCACGGTCGTCACCGCGCAGAGCGGCGTCCCCAACGACGTCCCCCCGCAGGCTCTCTATTCAGGCTACCCCGCCGTGGAGAACCGCCAATGGTTGAAGATGATGGCCGCACTCCATCGCTTGCCGGAGCTGCTTAAGCGTGTGCAATCTCTCGAGGCCGAACTGGAAGCGACGAAAAAGTAGGAATTGGTGCCAGAAAGCAATTGCGGTTGGGGAAAGCCCCACACGGCGCGGCGAGAGATTGACACCAGAGAGGCAGCCCTACCGATTACTCCGCCCCGGGGAATCCCACCGGCCTTTGATCGGGCGGCAAACCCGCCGCCAGCGTATCGTGCAACTTCTGCGTGAGCGCGTCCCGCTGCTCCACCGTGTACTCCGTCGCAGGAATCGGGGCCAAAAACTCCACCAGAATATCTCCAGGAATGATCCGCAAACTGCGTTTGGGCATCACCCGATGTGCATTCGAGCAGGCCACCGGGACGATCTCGACGCCCGCTTTGATCGCCATCACCGAAGTTCCCTTTTTCAATTCCTGCAAACGCCCGTCCGGGCTGCGGCTTCCTTCTGGATAAATCAAGAACGACTGCCCGTGGCGCAGAGCTTCGGTGGCTTTCTCCAGACTGTGGATGGCAGAATCCCGATCGTAGCGGTCTACCGGAATAAAATGCGCCAGATGAAACGCCTGCCCGACAATGGGATATTTAAACAGCGAGCGCTTCAGCAGAATGGCAATCCGCCGCGGTATGGCACCCACAACGGCAGGCGCATCAGCGGAACTAGTATGATTCGCGGCGAAAATGCACGTCGCGGCCGGGATCCGTTCCAGTCCTTTGACGTGGACCCGCACTCCAACGCAATTCACAAAGAACATCACGCCCCTGACCGCTACCCAATAGAGGGGATCAACATCTCTCGTGATTGCGGTGTAGACCAGCAGTGGTGGTCCCACGATCAGGATGTACAAGGTCAGAAAAACGTACATGAACGCCGAGCGGAACATAGATTGAGCAAACTGTCTTAAATCCGGTCGAAATGGTCAAGCGGTTTCAGTGAACTCTTGCAGTCACCGGAGCGGTCGTACCGTGCAAGAGACCTTCGCGTATGAGCTTTTCGCGTTCGCTAGCGTGCGGAGCCTCAGCAACCTGGAAAACTTTCTCGTGGATTTCACCCAATGGAAAGGTGACGTCCTCTTCCTTTTGCTCGCCTGCATGCCGGATGTGCAACACCAGTGGATCGCCTGGTTTTTGCGAATTGGCCCATTTCTCGGGTCGCCTCGGCGGCTCCCCATTGTTCCAACGAAGAATTTCATCGCCCGTGCGCAATGCCGTGTTCCTCGCGGCATATTCCGCGGCAATCGCCTGAACGACAAGCGGCCCATTTGCCTGCCGTTCGGCGGCAAATCCGAGTACCGGCCGCACGATTTCGTGGGTGCGCAATTCCAATCCCGTCAGCGCCAAAACCTGCTGATACGGGAGCGGATCGGAACCGCTCACATATTTTGCGAAGAAATCGCTTAACGAGCCGCCCGCGACCTTTTCCGCGGCGAGTCGAATGTCCAGACTGTCGCGATAGAACTTTCCCTCTTTCGCGAAATCGACGTTCATCTCGCGCATCACGTCGTCGAGGCTCTTCTGATTGTCCGTGCGATCGCGAATCACGATATCCAGTAAAACGCCCAGCAGCTGCCCTTTCGTGTAGTAGGAAACACTTCGTTCCGGCTGGGTATAAAGCACATATTTTTCCAGCCACGCATCGAGGCTCGATTCCTCCACGCTCTGCCACTGCTCGGCGGGGCGCGCTTCAAGGTCGCTGATCTGGACGCCGAGATCCTGGTAGAACTGCTGTTTATCCCACAATCCCGTTCGCACCATGGTATAGGAACCATAGGTGTTGGTGACGCCCTCGACAAACCACAGCGCTCGTGTATACATTTCCTGCGTGTAGTCGACCGGTTCGAGGGTGGCCGGACGGATGCGTTTCACATTCCACAAATGGAAAAATTCATGCGCTGAAACGTTTCCCAGGTAATTGTCCGAGGGCACAAAGATCGCTGTAGAATTCGCGTGCTCCATTCCACCGCCGCCACCCGCAGCCGCCCTGCCCACGTGAAAGATAAACGTGTACCTGTCGTAGGGCGCACCCTCCATCAACTTCAACTCGTAGGTGACAATTTTCCGCAATGCGGTCTCGACGTCCTTCTTGCTGTAGTTGTCGCCATGAATCACAACGTCCACCGGCGGGGTCAAATCATGCAACGTGAAGTGTTGAAAATTGGACGCCTCGATGGGCGAATCCGCAAGTGTATCGTAGCTCGGAGCTTCGGCGTGATAGGTGAGGGCGACAGACGACGGAAACGAACCGAAGGGCAAAGCGGAGCCCAACTGCCAACCATCGGGCACGTCGGAAACATAGATTGCACAGTGCTCTCGGCGACGGTCAGGTACATACAACAAAATCAACGCCGGGTTAATAAACGCGTGCTCCGCATTCAATTGCGCACTGAATGGCCCCGTATCATCCCAGTAGGTGGAATAGGAAACCTTTACCGTGCCAGAAGCTTTGACGCGCCAGGTAAGTTTATCGAGCTTCTCAATTTCGACCCTTTGCCCGCCGGCAAACGCTTCGACCTGCTGCACGTGACTGCTGAAATCCCGAATCTCGTACAGGGCATCCCACGCGGCCATCTGCAGCTTCAATTCCCCGTCTACCTCAGGTACTTCTACACTCACTCGAAATAGATGTTGCTCCGGATGAGCGAGCGAAACGGTGTACTGAATTGTGGCTGCAGCCGGTAAGGCGGCGGCCGAGAGAAGCAAAGCCAAGCGCAAAGCCACGAGCGACAATCGAACCGCACGAGGTTGGATCACCGGACGTGCGCCTCGGTCGGCGTGCGCTTGGCAGAAAGTTTCTTCAGTAATTTGTCGCACAAACCATCGAAGCTTCCGTTCGACATGATCAGTACCAGATCTCCCGACTTCGCCTCGCTCACGAGAAAATCCGCAATGGCATCCGCGCTAGGCAGGACGTTTGCATCCCTACCCAAAGCCCGCACCGTAGTCGCTACCGTGTCGGGATCGAGCCGCATCTCTTCCTGGAGCTGCCCTGCTCGATGGACGCTCCCCAAAATCACGCGATCGGCCAGTGCCAGCGATTCCGGTAACGTATCTTGAAACGTTTTCCGCCGCATGGAATTGGAACGCGGCTCCAGCACCGCCCAGATGTTTCGCTCCGGCCAACGCAACCGCGCTGCTTCGACCGTGGCCCGAATCGCGGTCGGGTGATGCGCAAAATCATCCACCACCAGGATCCCGTCGACCTCGCCTTGCACATCCATCCTTCGTCGCACACTTTTAAACGTTTTCAAGGCTTTCTCGAGCAAACTCGCTGGAATGCCGCGTCGATCAGCCACGATCAGTGCCGCCATGGCATTCAGCACGTTGTGAAGCCCGGTGGCCGACAAGGTGAAGTCGCCGAAGCGCTCTCCGTTGCGGGATAGCGAAAATGTCATCCCGTCACCCGCGGAAGTCACGTCACTCGCAATCCAGTCATTGCCCTTCTCAAATCCATAACGAACGACGGGACAAAACGCCTTGGCCGTCACCTGATGCAAAGCCTCTCCCGCTTCGGAGTCGCCCCAAACCACGACGCTGCCCCGCCTTGGCACAAGATTCACAAGGCGCCGAAAAGCCAACTGGTAGGATTCAAAATCCCCGTAGATATCCGCGTGATCGAACTCGAGTGACGTGATGATCAGATCATCCGGCTGGTAATGGAAAAACTTTGCGGCTTTATCCCAGTACGCGCTGTCATATTCGTCGCCCTCCAGGATAAAATCCTCCCCCGCGCCTAGTTGATAGCTCTTGCCAAAGTTTTCTGCAATTCCACCCACCAGAAAATTCGGATGCTTGCCCGCAACTTCAAAAATCCAGGCCAGCAAGGCCGTCGTGGTGGTCTTGCCATGAGTTCCGCTGACCACGATCGAATGCTTGCCGGGCAGAAACTCCTCTTCCAATATCTCCGGCAGCGAGTGATGGACCAGTTTGCGGTCCAGCATCTCTTCTACTTCGACGTTGCCGCGAGAGATCGCGTTGCCCACCACGATCAGATCTGGCGAAGGCCAGAGATGAGCAGGATCGAACGACGAGGCGTATTTGATGCCGAGCGATTCGAGAAAGGTGGACGCAGGCGGATAAACTCCAGCGTCTGAGCCCGTCACGCGATAGCCGCGTTCTTGCAGCATTCCTGCCAGCGGCGACATCGCCGAACCGCCGATTCCAATTATGTGCACGTGTTTCATCGCCTCATAGCCTCTTTCATTTTACTCAATCACCGCCGGTTCCAAAAATTCCAGTGTTCCCTCTCCGCTCGAGAGCAGTCGCGCTCGAATGCCAAGCGGCAGCGTTAACAATGGACGCTCGGTATGTCCAATTGGCGCACCGTAAACGATCGGGATGTGAAGTGGCGCAAGAATTCGGGCGCAAACCTCGCGAATCGTCGGACTGCCAGGAACTGCCGGAGCTCCGCCTGGAAAATCTCCCAGCACCATGCCGCGCACTCCCTCAAATTTCCCTGCTTGCCAGAGATGCATCAGCGCGCGATCTACCTGGTAGGGCTTCATTCCCGTATCTTCCAGCACCAGAATCGAATCCCGCACGTCGAGCTCCCACGGTGTGCCGAGAGTAGCTTCGAGCAAAGTGAGGCAGCCGCCCAGAACCATTCCCTCTGCCGCCGTCGGCGCAACACTCTGACGGCCGCTTTGCCCTTCGCCGGCACACAAGGTTTCCGCCTGCAATCGAACTGCCCAACCCCCGGAGGAGTTGCTGACCGCCTGCAGAAAGGAATGCTTGTCGTAGCCCTTTGCAGCGCCAGCGCCTTGCCGGAAGCCAGCGGTAATCATCGGCCCATAAAAAGTCACCCAGCGCAACCTCTGCCAGAGGTAGATCTGCAATGAAGTCAGATCACTAAACCCCAGTAAACATTTTGGTGAACCTTCTTGAGGGAGTTGCGTCTCTAAATCGACGCTAAGAAGGTAATTGGCACCGTAGCCCCCGCGCAAAGCGATCATCGCGGCGCTCAGGGGATCCTGGGCAAGCTGCAAAAATTCCTGCAAGCGGCGTTTGGCCGATGAAGCGAAATACCCTTCAGGCGCAGGATCGGGTTCCCCGGTTCGCGCCGAAAAAACAAATCCCAGGCGCTCCAATTCTGCGATGCCGGGTGCACTGTCTAGGGCATCTGCCGGCGATGCCGGAGCGAAAACAGAGAACCGCGATCCCCGGCGCAGCGCTTTTGGTTTCTGAGCCACGGAAAGGTTCGCCTTCATCGGCAGGGGCTCTTAGCTGCCGAAGCGTAGCTCAACTGCACAGATTGTCTTTGACCAAAGAGCATCCCTGATTAGGCCCACGCCTGCCTCAGAAAATTCTACTCTTTAGAGTTTGAATTGCGTCAACTTCGCAAAGTGACGTGCTCTGGCGTGTATCTCCGATTTTTTCAGCTTCAGCAGCCGTTCGAGCCCAAACTGTTCCACGGCGAAGCTGCCCAGTACCGATCCGTAGACAATCGCGCGCCGCAGCGCCGCATCACTTCTGCTGTTCGCGCCTGCCAGATAGCCCATGAATCCACCGGCAAAGCTATCGCCCGCTCCGGTCGGGTCTTGTGGTTCTTCTAGCGGAAATCCTGGAATCGCGAACACACCATTCCTGTCGACCATCATCGCGCCATATTCTCCGCGCTTCACCACCAGCGTCGATGGACCCATCTTGAAGATCTGCCTGGCCGCAAGCAAAAGGTTGTGCTCGCTCGAAAGTTGCCGCGTCTCTGAATCGTTGATCATCAGTACATCCACGTGCTTTAGCGTTTCGCGCAGCTCGGCGTTGCTTCCCGCGATCCAATAATTCATGGTGTCCATCGCCACGAGTTTGGGCGTGCCCTTCACTTGTTTCAGCACGTCGCGCTGCAAGTCCGGGGCAATATTTGCCAGGAAGACAAATTTGCTTTCGCGGTATTTCTCCGGCAAACGCGGCTTGAAATCCGCGAAAACATTCAATTCCGTCGCGAGCGTCACTCGTTCATTCAAATTCTCAGAGTATCGCCCGGCCCAGAAAAAACATTTTCCCGGCGCGCGCTCCAGTCCCTCGATATCAATGCTACGCTGGTGGAAGATCGATTCATCCTTCTTGGGGAAATCTTCGCCAACGATGCCGACAAGGTTTACCTTGATGAAAAAGGAGGCGGAGATCGCAAAGTAAGTGGCCGCGCCGCCCAATGTACGATCGACCTTTCCGTAAGGGCTTTCTAGCGCGTCGTACGCAACCGAACCAACCACGAGTAGAGACACAGGTTTCTCCTAGTCCAGATATTTTTTTAAAATGGCGTCTAAATTCTTCTTGGTTTTGACTGGAATAGCTTGCCGATCGGAGAGAATCGCATGCTTTAGCGCGTCACCGCAGTTGCACACGCGGTCAGCTGGAACATTGTTTACCGCTTCGCGCAAGACATTTTGCGCGTTCGCGGAATTCTGGTTTAGCGTTTGAATGACCTGCGCCACGGTGACGGAGTCGTGACTGGGATGCCAGCAGTCGTAGTCTGTGATCATCGCAATCGTCGAATAGCAAATCTCTGCTTCCCGCGCCAATTTCGCTTCGGTCACGTTGGTCATGCCAATCACGTCGAAACCCATGGCACGATGGAAATTGGCCTCGGCTAATGTAGAAAACTGCGGGCCTTCCATGCAGATATATGTGCCGTGGCGATGCACCGTAACACCCGCAGAATCGCACGCGTCGGCGAGGACTGCGGAAAGT
Source organism: Candidatus Acidiferrum sp. (assembly GCA_035314425.1). Classification (GTDB taxonomy): domain Bacteria; phylum Acidobacteriota; class Terriglobia; order Acidiferrales; family UBA7541; genus Acidiferrum. Next base: position 19,558 of record DATFZN010000138.1, read on the forward strand.
TGCGCGCAGGTAGGTTTATCAAACGTCACGTGCGCGACAATCCCGTCGCCAAAAAATGTGGATTTGCGGCCCTTGGTGCTGTCGAAGAACTGGTCCACAACTAGAAATTCGCCCGGCTTGAGATTCTCCTGCAAAGAGCCGACGGCACTGACCGAGATAATCCGCTCGACGCCGAGCAATTTCATCGCGTAAATATTCGCGCGAAAGTTCAATTCCGTCGGCAGGAAGCAGTGCCCGCGCCCGTGACGGGCAAGAAACGCAACGCGCTTACCTTCGAGTGTGCCGACCACAAACGCATCGGAAGGATCGCCGAACGGCGTCTTCACGCGAATCTCGCGTGTATTGGTTAACCCGCTCATCGAATACAAACCACTGCCGCCGATAATTCCCAGTTCCGCAACCGCGCCCCTCGCCTTTGCTTTTGTCACAGACTTCCCCTTCGCTTTTTTCACGTTTGCCATTCCGTGTGCTCCTGGGAGTTACCGGTTCAGGTCGACCGGCTCAACTGTAATTTTTCCGTCGCGTTCGTGGAGCGTCGCAGCGGCCACATCCGGATCGTGCCCGAAGACCACGATCCAGCCTTCTTTCACAATTTGCGGAACCCATTTCCGTTTCGTTTCAAGCGACTGCAGCGGATACAGGTCGTAAGCCATAATCCACGGCAGAGGAATATGGTGACGTGTCGGGAGCAAATCCGCAACAAAGACCAGCGTTTTTCCGCCGCCACAGAGTTTCACTGCCTGCAAATCTGCGTTGTGCCCGGGGATAAGTTCCACGGAAATCCCCGACAAAATCTGCGCCGCGCCGTCCACTAGATCCCACTGCTTCGAATCGATCATGGGCTCAAAATCCTCAGGGAAATAGCTCGCTCGGTCGCGCTCAGTCGGCTGGAACGCGTGTTCCAGCTCCCTTTTCTGCACGATGTATCGTGCCCGAGGAAACCTTGGCACCGCGCGGTCGTTTACAAAGTAGGTATTGCCGCCGGCATGGTCGAAGTGCAGATGCGTATTGATCACCACATCGATATCCGTCGGGGCGACTCCGGCGGCGGCGAGAGAATCCAGTAGCGGGTCGCTGTCCCCTAGGCCATAAATCGATTTCAATTTGGCCTCTAGCTTCGTACCGTTTCCCGTTTCGATCAGAATGTTCTTGCCGCCGGCGCGTACCAGCAACGAATTCGCCCGGAGTCGAATGCGATTCTTCTCATCCGACGGCGACTTCTTCTCCCAAAGCGGTTTGGGCACCACGCCGAACATCGCGCCGCCGTCCAGTTTAAGCGGCCCGCCATCGAGATACCGTATTTCTAAATCGCCTAAATGCATTCGCTTAAAATCCTGGCTTACTTATTGATCGCGCCCACTTTCTCCTAACAGTTCGCTTACCGCTGTAAAGGGATCCTTCTTGCGATCCGCAACTTCTCCGGCAAGCACGCGGAGTCGCGCTTGGCCATCCTTTCTCCCCAATACCCCCTCGAGCAGCCGCGATTCCAGCAGCTCCACCAAGCGCTTCTCCCAGTGTTCCACGTGTTTCTTGTGCCGCTCGTTGCTTGCAGCAAAATGCTTCCTGAATCTTCCGACGGTCTCCGCCAGTTTCCCGATTCCCTTATCTTCTGAGGCAATTGTTCGCACGACCGGCGGATGCCACCCGTCGCGCGGCATCAGGAGCGACAGCATTGCCTGCAATTGCTGCTCGAGCCGGTCGGCGCCTTCGCGATCGGCTTTATTCAGCACAAAAATATCGCCAATCTCCATTAAGCCGGCCTTCATATTCTGAATATCGTCGCCCATGCCGGGGACCAGAACGACCATCACGCAATCCGCCAACCGCACAATATCAATTTCATCCTGGCCGACGCCGACAGTTTCAATCAGGATCTGCCGCTTCCCTGCGGCATCGAGCAGTAAGGCCACTTCCGCCGCCGAGCGTGACAGCCCGCCGAGAAATCCCCGAGTCGCCATCGACCGAATAAATATTCCTTCATCCCCGGCATGCCCCTGCATGCGGATGCGGTCACCCAGTATCGCGCCGCCGGAATAGGGGCTCGTCGGATCAACTGCAATCACCCCTACCGGCTCGCCTTGCTTGCGGTAGTAAGCGGCCAGTCGATCGACAAGCGTGCTCTTTCCCGTCCCCGGCGCCCCGGTAACTCCCGACAAATATGCATTCCCAGTCTTCGGGAATAGCCGGCGCAAGAGTTCTTCCGCTTCGCTCGCGTGATTCTCAATCGCCGTAATGGCGCGCGAGATTGCCCGCACGTCTCCGCTACAGACCTTTTCGGCCCACGCTTCTGTCGCGATAGTCATTCTTGTGCGAGTCCTGCGTGAAGGAAAAACTTGAGAAGCGACATTCCTCTATTATTTCTTGCCAAGCAGTTGCCGGGCAATCACCAATTTCTGAATTTCGCTCGTGCCCTCGCCAATGGTGCATAGCTTCACGTCGCGATAAAACTTCTCCGCGGGATAGTCTTTGATGAATCCGTACCCGCCGTGAATCTGCACGCATTCATTTGCCACGCGCACGGCCACTTCGCTGGCAAACAATTTCGCCATGCTAGATTCCCGCGTGAAGCGGGCTTTGTTTTGATCCGCGAGCCACGCGGCCTGGTACACCAGCAATCGTGCCGCTTCCACTTCCGTCGCCATATCGGCCAGCTTGAACTGAATCGCCTGAAACTCGCTGATCGCCCTTCCGAACTGCTTCCGCTGCTTCGCGTAACGCGTTGCGGCATCCAGAGCGCCTTGCGCCATTCCGAGCGCCAAAGCCGCGATCGAAATCCGCCCGCCATCGAGAATCTTCAAGCTAGAGATGAACCCTTCACCTTCCGGACCCAACAGATTTTCCGCCGGCACTCTGCAATCCGTGAAAATCACCTCGGAAGTATCGCTGGCCCGCATCCCCAGCTTGTTCTCTTTTTTCCCTGATTTGAAACCAGCCATCCCTTTTTCCAGGATAAACGCGCTGATGCCATGCGACTCTTTCGTTTTATCCGTCACGGCCATGGCCACGCACACGTCCGCGTAATGCCCGTTGGTCGTAAAGGTTTTCGCGCCGTTCAGCACCCAGGCCTCACCCGCGCGCACCGCTGTCGTTCGCGTGCCCCCCGCATCCGATCCCGCTTCCGGCTCGGTTAAAGACCACGCGCCCAGCTTTTTCCCTTCGGCCAGCGGCACCAGATACTTCTTCTTCTGCTCTTCGGTCCCAAATTTATAAATGTGGTTGGAGCAAAGCGAATTGTGCGCGGCAACGAACAGACCCACGGAGCCGTCCACGCGCGACAATTCTTCAATTGCTGTGGCGTATTCGAGGTAGCCAAGCCCTGCGCCGCCGTACTGCTCGGGGAAAATCACACCCATCAGCCCCATCCGAGCAAGTTTCGGCAAAATTTCCGTTGGAAAGTGCCCGGCCTCGTCCCACTCCATCACGTGCGGAGCGATTTCCCCTTCGGCGAATTCACGAACGGTCTTTCGCAAATGATTCTGTTCGTCGGTAAATGTGAAATCCACGGGGTCTCACCTGTAAGCAAAGCGTATACTTCAAGTTTATCTGATGAGGACTTTTTCCGCACCCCTCGCCCCGCGCGGTCCTGGGCCCGACCTCACCCGCGAATATCCCCGCAATTACCGCATGAAGCCGTTCGCCGATTACGCGCCCTCATGGGCGATGGCCAAACTTGCTCCTAGGCTTTCTTCTCTGCCACAACGCGCTTCAATTCCACCAACGCCCGTTCAATCCCCGCCTCATCCACGTTCCAGTGCGTAACCATCCTTACCGAATACGGTGCCGTGTCCTGGGCCCAAACTCCCTTGGCGTGCAGCGCGTCACACAATTCCACCGCGTTCATTCCGCTTCTCGTGCAATCAAAGATTAATATGTTGCTCCTTACGCTTGCTGGATTGACCTGCAATCCCGGAATTTGCGCAACCCCCTCGGCCAGCCGCTTTGCCTTGGCATGATCTTCGTGCAATCTTTGCGGGGACTTTTCCAGCGCAATCAATCCGGCCGCCGCCAGCACCCCCACTTGTCGCATCCCGCCACCAAACATCTTGCGGTAAACCCGCGCGCGCTCGATGAACTCCTTCGAGCCAACGATCATCGATCCTACAGGCGCGCCGAGCCCCTTCGACAGGCAGAACATCACCGAGTCCACACTCTGGGTCATCCGGGAGACCGTCTCACCGAGCGCAGCGGCTGCGTTGAAAACGCGCGCCCCGTCGAGATGCACTTTCAAGCCCAAGGCGTGCGCGTTGTCGCAAATCTCCTCCACACACTCGGTTCGATAGACCGTACCGCCCGCCATGTTGCTGGTATTTTCTAGACACACCAGCGCGGATTGTGAATCGTAGTAAATTTTCGGCCGAATCGCCGCCGCAACCTGCTTCCAGGTCAGGATCCCGTCATCGCCCCCGCGTACTGCCCGCGGCATACACCCGGCTATCGCCGACATCGATGCCAGCTCATACAGATTCACGTGACTGCGCTCTTCGCAAATCACCTCGTTGCCGTGATGCGTCCAGATCTTGATTGCGATTAAGTTGCCCATGCAGCCAGTTGGCACGAACAGCGCTGCTTCCTTGCCGAATAGTTCCGCTGCTCGCTGCTGCAAGTGATTGACAGTCGGATCTTCGCCATACACATCATCGCCGACTTCCGCAGCCGCCATTGCGCGGCGCATTTCATCGCTTGGGCGAGTCACGGTATCGCTGCGTAAATCGACCGCATTCTCGATGGGACTGACCTGATCGGGGTCGACAAACTGGCTCCCCTTGGCGACTGTGTAGCTCATTGGTAGGTATCCTTAAAAATTGCGAGAGGAAGAATCTCGCCGCAAAAGCTCGACGATGATTTCATTCGAAACGCTCAGTTTGTCCGCCGGCAATCGTACCATTTGGCCGACCCGTTCGATCATTCCACTAGAGGCCAGGCCCGTAACTTTTTCCTCAAAACTGACGCCGTATTGCTGCTCGATCCGAGCGAGATTGATTCCCGCAAGTTGGCGCAGCCCTAAAAACAGTTCTTCCTCTAACGCCCCAATCGGCGTCATTTCGTCCAGCGTTTGAACCGCGGGCCGCCCATTGCTGATGGCCTCCACATACGCGGCCGCATCGTGGGTGTTGGCCCAGCGTTGGATGCCGGAAAACGAATGTGCACCTGCACCGAATCCGTAGTACGGTTCGCGCCGCCAGTACTTCAGATTGTGCTCCGACGCGAACCCGGGCTTAGCCCAATTGGATATTTCGTATTGGGCGTACCCAGCTTGTTCGAGCAGCTCCTGCGCGGTCTCGTAAAACTCGGCCATGGACTCCTCCAGAGGCAAGTCTTTCGCGCTGTACCGCGCCCCACCAGTGAGAACTTCCAGCCCCAGCCGGCTGCCTTCATCGATTTCCATCATGTAAATCGAGATGTGTTCGGGAGAAAGCGCAACGCACTCCTCGAGCGATTTTCCCCAGGAGACGGTCGTCTGTTTCGGCAGTCCGGCAATCAAATCAAAACTGATACTGCCAATTCCCGCCCTGCGCAAGATCGGCACAGCCCTGTAGATGTCGGCCCGACGATGCATTCGCCCAGCGGCCTTCAACTCATCATCGATGAACGATTGCGCTCCGAAACTGACACGATTGATCCCTGCGGCCAACCATTTTGCGGCCTTGTCGGCGTCAATCGTTTCGGGATCAGCTTCGAGCGTGATCTCACGAAAATCACAGTCAAATTGCCCTCGAATCGTGTCGAGTATGTCCGCCAGAAGCTTCGGCTCGAGCAAACTCGGCGTTCCACCGCCAATATAGACCGTATCTGCCCCCGCGATGCCGTCCGGGACTCTGACTCCCCCCAATTTCCAGAATGCCTCGCGCTTCCGAATTTCGGAACAGACAGCGGCGGTGTACGGCGCAAAGCGCCCCGCGGCTACAACTCCGGTATGAAAATTACAGTACGTACACTTGGTCTGGCAGAACGGCACCTGAATGTAAATTCCGAGCTTCTCCATCAGAAGACTCTAGCACATACCCTCCCGCTCCCATTTGGCGCGTGGCTCTTCTAGGCAGTGGCCGATCGCGGTAGATCAGTCAGCCTGTCGTCAATCAGACGCTTGAACCTTCACGCAAATCTTCCTCTGCTTCGGTCCATCAAACTCCGCAAGGAAAATCCCTTGCCAACGCCCGAGTGCCAACTTCCCGTTCTCTATGAATACAAATTGGCTTACCCCTGTCAGCATCGTTTTCACATGCGAATCCGTATTCCCCTCGGAATGCTCATAGCCCGGATCGTCGGGAACCAACCGGTCAAATGCACCCTCGGCATCACTCGCCACGTCCGGATCAGCATGTTCATTCAGCAAGATCCCCGCCGTCGTGTGCGGAACGTACAGAAAGCAAACACCACTCCGAACTCCCGAGCCGAGCACCACCCGCTCGACCTCATTGGTGACATCGATCAATTGTGTTCGACGTTTCGTCTGTACCTGGAGTGTGTACATTAGAACCTCACGGAATGGGCCAATCGATTAGGCGAGAGGAGCGAATGATTCAGACTGTACAGAAAGTGGCGTTCACGGTATTGCCACAATAAAATGTCGCCCCACTTGTTTGGCGCCTGCATGCAGTTCCAACTCTTTCAAACCAGAATTCCCCCAACGCGCAAGAAACGGGAGAAAACAAAGATCGCGCGATTGCAAGCCTTTTTGCGGATACAGCAGGTTCAGGAGAAACTGCTCGTGCTTGTCGATGATCTTTTCGTGCCGGTCGAGCGAAGCCCCGGTTTTCTCGCGTAATCTCTCGAGCTGGTAATGGATTCGCTTCTCCGCCCGCGCAATTGATCCTTGAATCGTAGGATCGACACGCGCAATCGCGTTTTGTAGCTTCTTCATACTTTTCTCGAGCTGTTTCAGGTGGGCATCGAACTTCCGCGACAGTTTCTTCGGCACGCTTTCCGCGCACATCCGCTTCCGCAATGACTGCCTTCCCTGCCACACATCTTCCACCTCCAAGCGATATTTCTTCAGGATGCGCACCGCCTTCGGATCGACCAGAGTGAAATCGGCACGCGGCAGAATCACCGGCATCCGTCCAAGTAATTTCTCATAGAGTACCTGTGACTGCGCGTAGTAAGCGATTTCCGCCGGCCCTGCAAAATACGCCGCGGTCGGCAGCATATAATCCTGCACCACAGGACGAAACAGCGCGTTGGGGCTGAACGATTCCGGGTTATTCTCCACCCTTTGCAGCCACTCTTCCCGCGATAGACTGTGCCCGCCGCTGCTAAAGTTCTCTCCATCCGAATTCGCGGAAATAACTTTGCGCCGGCGGCCTTCCAGCGAAAATAAGACTGTGCTCTCTTTGGTCACATTTACCTGTGCCGCATATCCAGCTTGTTCGAGGTCTCGTCCGCGCCGTAAAAGCAGCACGTTTAGCTCGTCGCGCTCTTGCAGCGCCTTCCGCAGAATGGGCCCTGCCAGTCGATGCAGTCGATCATCCAGCGGATCGAGCAAGATCAGCCCTTCGTCTGCAAAGACTCGCGCGAACAAATGCGCAAACGCGCTTCCATACGTCGCATCGGGCGTATAGGCCGCCAAAATAATCTCCGCCAGGCGGGAACTCTCAGGTCCGGTTAGCAGGGCCGTCGCTTCGCCAACGAGCTTCCTTATCCCCTCCCCAAGCGCCACCTGGCCAACCGGGACATCCGCATGTCCCGGATTTGGCAACTCAAACCGATGCAATTCTCCTTGGGTGAACCAGGTCGTATACCGCACTTCGTCAAGATCGTGATCTTCTGTGGCCATCCAGAAAACTGGCACGGCCTCGATACCAGTATCGGAAAGTTGCCGAGCCGTATGAATGGCGGAAAAAGCCTTATAGAAGGAAAACGCAGGCCCCCCAAACAGCCCAACCTGCTGTCCAGTAACGATTGTCGCTGCCCCGTTGGCCAATCGCTCCAGATTCTTCAGGGTTGCCTCGGCACTTCCGAATCGCTGGTTCTGCGCGCGCAAAATATCGGTCACTTCGCGCCGCCGCTCGGCGGAAAATTCCAGTTTCTTTGCTTCGATCGCTACTTGTTGTAAGTCCGGTTGGTGTTCGTAAAACGCGGCAAGCTTGGAAAAATCGCCAACGTAGTCACGAAACAGTTTCGTGGTATGCGGCAACTGGTGCGGTAGCAAGGCGCGACAGTCCATGGGCATTTAGATGATAGACAGTAGAAAAAGTGACGGCAAATAGACAGAGCCAAATGCCGCAGCTGGGCAACCGCTTTGCTCGGCAATCACCATGATTTTAAGCAAGACACCGCCCTTAGACCGCCGCAGCGGGGTGGAATGCCGAAATAATGCCAGCTATCTGCTGTTTCTTTTCTTCCTCGAGCGGTAAGAGGGGTAAACGCGGCACTCCTCCTTGATAACCACGAAAATCCATTGCGAACTTCACGCCGGCAATTCCTGCTTCGGACACAATTTGTTTCGAAGCCGCCGCTAACTGCCATTGCAATTCCTTCGCGCGTTTGTGCTGGCCACAGAGAAACAGTTCGTACACCTCGGCGCACTTTTCCGGCAACGCACTTGCCAACGCCAAGATCGCGCCGCTTGCACCCACCGCTAAGGCCGGGTAGATGACCGCCGCGCCTCCTGTCAGCACCTGGAACTCCGGCCGCGCCCCGCCTAGAACCTCTGCGACTCGCTGAATCACACCCGAACTGTCTTTGATCCCGATAATGTTCGGATGCTCCGACAAGGTGAGTATTTCTGGTGTTTCCAGCGTAATCCCGGTGAACTGCGGCACACTGTAGAGTAAAACCGGAATCGGCGATGCGTCCGCCACAGCTCGATAATGCTGAATATACGTCTCCGCACGATACATCGGCTTGTAGTAATACGGCGTCTTCACCAACGCCACTTGGTAGCCAATCGCCGCCGCCCGTTTCGAGCGTACGATCGTCTCCGCCGTCGATTCCGCGCCCGTGCCGGCAATCAGCAACTTCCCGGGCGCAGCCGATTCCTTGGCCGCCACTAATACCCGATCGGCTTCCTCGCCTAAGAGCATGACCGCCTCGCCCGTCGAGCCGAGCACCACAAATCCCGCTATGCCTGTGCGGTTGTAAAGACCGATATTGTGCCGCACCGCCACAAGAGAAACGTCGCCGGCCGCATCAAACGGCGTCACCAGCGCCGGAAAAATTCCCCCAAGCTTCATATCAATCTCCAGCGCCCGGCGTGCCCGATGCCGCAACCTTGCCCACATGCAAATCCTGCAAGCAGGACACTTCACGCTTCAACTCGGTAATCGCGTGAATCCCGCGCACCGCGGCGTGAGCCGCGGACAGCGTCGTAATACACGGGATGTTATACCGAATCGCGGCGCGGCGAATCGATTTCTCGTCATAGAACGATTCGCGTCCGAGCGGTGTATTGAAGATCAGTTGGACTTTGCCGGTTTTAACCAAGTCCACGATGTTCGGCCGTCCTTCATTCACTTTAAACACTTCCTCGCAAGGCACGCCCGCCGAATGAAACGCAGAAGCGGTTCCGCGCGTGGCCACCAGCTTAAAACCCAGCGCAACCAGTTCTTTGCCAAGCGGACCGATCTGCCGCTTATCCCGGTCGTTCACACTGATGAACACAGTACCCGCACTGGGCAGTTTTTGCCCCGCTGCAAGCTGCGCTTTGGCGAACGCCTGCCCATAGGAGGTGGAAATTCCCATCACTTCGCCGGTCGAGCGCATCTCTGGCCCAAGAATTGTGTCGACCCCGCGGAATTTGTTAAACGGGAACACCGGCGATTTCACAGAGTAATAATCGTGCGTAGCAATTTCCGCCACCCCGTTGCGCATCACGATCGGCAAGTTCAGATCCGCCAGCCGCTTCCCGACCATCAATCGCGCCGCAACTTTCGCCAAAGGGACAGCGGTGGCTTTGCTGACATACGGAACCGTGCGCGAAGCCCGAGGATTGACCTCTAGCACATACACCGTGTCGCGCTGAATCGCATATTGCACGTTCATCAGGCCCACAACCTTCAACGCCAGCGCCAAACGCTTGGTGTAGTCGCGAATCGTGTTCAGCACCGCGTCCGACAAACTAACCGCCGGAAGCACGCACGAAGAATCACCGGAGTGCACGCCAGCCTCTTCGATGTGCTCCATAATTCCGCCGATCACCACATCCCTGCCGTCGGCCAGCGCATCCACATCCACTTCCGTGGCTTCCTCGAGAAATTGATCGATCAGCACAGGACGCGCGGGACCCATCAGCGCCGCTTGCGCAACATATTCCTGAACGGTATTCACGTCATAGGCAATCACCATCGCGCGTCCGCCAAGCACGTAGCTTGGCCGCACCAGCACCGGCATGCCAATCTCACCCGCCACTCGAGCAGCTTCTTCCGGCACAAGCGCCGTTCCGTTTCGCGGCTGCGGAATCTTCAATTCGTCAAGCAGGCGCCCGAACCGGCGGCGATCTTCCGCCAAATCGATTGATTCCGGCGCCGTACCCACAATCGGCACACCGTTGCGCTTCAGCTCGAGCGCAAGATTCAGCGGAGTCTGTCCGCCAAACTGCACGATCACTCCCGTGGGCTTCTCCCTCTCGACAATCGCCAACACGTCTTCCAGCGTCAGCGGTTCGAAATACAACCGGTCCGAGGTGTCGTAGTCGGTCGACACCGTCTCTGGATTGCAATTGACCATGATGCTTTCGAAGCCGTCTTCACGCAGAGCGAAGGAAGCGTGACAGCAGCAATAATCAAACTCGATGCCCTGTCCGATGCGATTCGGACCGCTACCCAATATCATAATTTTCTGGCGCTGGGTGGTATCCGCCTCGTCCTCTTCCTCATAGGTCGAGTACATATACGGGGTGAACGACTCAAATTCCGCCGCGCACGTATCCACGCGCTTGAAAACAGGAGCTACGCCATAGCGCGCACGCTGCAGTCGCACGGCGGCAGGCGTCGTCTTCCACATTTGCGCCAGCGTCTCGTCGCTCGTACCCACCCGCTTCACTTCTTTCAGCAATTCTTTCGATGCTGTCTCCACCGTAACGGCAGCGGCGCGGCGATTGGCGACGATGAGTTCTTCAATCTGGTGGATGAACCACGGATCAATCTTGGTCAGTTCGTAAATTTCGTCGACCGGCAGTCCGCGTTCCACCGCCGTCAGAATCCAGTGAATGCGGTTGGGGCGCGGGGTCGCCAGCTTTTCGCGCAGTAACGAAATTGGCGTTTCCGCAGGAGCTCGCCAGGGTGTACTCGGTTCCAAGGAGCGAATTCCCTTTTGCAAAGCCTCCTTAAACGTGCGGCCGATGGCCATCACTTCGCCGACAGACTTCATCTGTGTGCCCAGCGTGTTATCGGCCCCGGCAAATTTCTCGAACTGCCATTTCGGAATTTTCACTACGACGTAGTCAATCGCTGGTTCAAAGCTCGCCGGAGTCTTCTTGGTGATGTCGTTCGGAATTTCATCCAGGGACATGCCTACCGCAAGCCGCGCCGCGATTTTGGCAATGGGGAATCCCGTAGCTTTACTGGCAAGCGCCGAACTGCGCGATACGCGCGGATTCATCTCAATTACGGTCATCCGGCCGTTCTCCGGATTGATCGCGAATTGCACGTTCGAGCCACCGGTCTCTACTCCCACTTCGCGGATAATCGCCGCCGCCGCATCGCGCATCCGTTGATATTCTTTGTCGGTCAATGTCTGTGCCGGCGCCACGGTAATGGAATCGCCGGTATGCACGCCCATTGGGTCAAAATTTTCAATCGTGCAAATTACCACGAAATTGTCGCGGTAATCGCGCATCACTTCGAGTTCGTATTCTTTCCACCCAAGCACCGATTCTTCCACCAGTGCTTCGTGCACCGGACTCATCTCGAGTGCGTGCGCAATCGCTTCGGCAAACTCCTCCTTGTTGTAAGCAATTGATCCGCCGCTTCCGCCCAGCGTAAACGATGGCCGAATCACCAGCGGAAATCCCAATTGATCGCACAACCGCAACGCGTCCTGGGCATTATTCACCAGCGCCGAGGCCGGAACTTCCAGTCCAATCTTCCGGCAAGCGTCCTTGAACCACAGCCGGTCTTCTGCAACTTTGATCGCGCGTAGAGACGCGCCAATCATCTCCACTTTGTGCTTTTCGAGGATGCCACTCTCAGCCAGTTCCACGGCAAGATTGAGGGCCGTCTGTCCCCCCACGGTAGGCAGCAGCGCGTCCGGCTTTTCTTTGATCAGAATTTCTTCGACGTATTCCTTGGTCAGGGGTTCAATGTAGGTGCGATTTGCCAATTCTGGATCGGTCATGATCGTCGCCGGGTTCGAATTGACGAGTACCACTTCATAACCCTCAGCGCGCAAGGCCTTACACGCCTGCGCCCCGGAATAATCAAACTCACAGGCTTGCCCGATCACAATCGGCCCGGACCCGATAATCAGAATCTTCTTTATGTCAGTACGTTTCGGCATATGTACTCGTCAGGGCCCGGCGTTAGCCGCGCCGGAATGGGACCCAGTACCCTTATCCCCGCGAACTCCCCGGCTGCGCAAACTCCTTCATCAAATCGGTGAACTGGGTGAACAAATAGTGTGAATCGTGCGGTCCTGGTGAAGCTTCAGGGTGATACTGCACGCTAAACAGGGGCAGAGACTTGTGCCGCATGCCCTCGTTGGTGTGGTCATTCAAATTCACGTGCGTAATTTCTACCTCACTGGTGGGCAGCGATTCCGGATCCACACAGAACCCGTGATTCTGTGCAGTAATTTCCACCTGATTGGTCAGCAGGTTCTTCACCGGATGGTTCGACCCGTGATGTCCAAATTTTAGTTTGAAGGTTTTCCCCCCGAGGGCCAGACCGCACAACTGGTGCCCCAGACAAATCCCGAAGATCGGCACACGCCCGGTCAAGCTCCGAATATTGTCAATCGCATAGTGAATTGGCTCCGGATCTCCTGGTCCATTTGATAGAAACACGCCGTCGGGTTTAAAGTTCAGTACATCTTCCGCTGCAGTTCCTGCCGGCACCACGGTCACATCGCAATGATGATCGACCAACAATCGCAAAATATTGTGTTTGATTCCATAATCGTACGCGACAACCTTAAATCTACGCGCCTCGGGGCTAGCGTCCGATTCGCCCATCTCTTCCGACCACGGAGAACTCGCAAGCTCAATCGAGCCGTTCTGCCAATCGTAGGCCTTGCTGCAAGTGACGCGTCCTGCAAGCTCCTGCCCCACCATCGAAGGAATCTGCCGCGCCTCGTAAATCAATTGATCCGCTGGAGTCCCATCAGTCGACACGATCCCGCGCAGCGCGCCAACAGTTCGGATGTGGCGAACCAGCGCTCGCGTATCGATATCCCAAATCACCGGAATCTTTTGCCGGTTCAAATAAAGCTGGGCCGTCTCTGCCGAACGCCAGTTTGACGAAATTTGCGAAAACTCGCGCACGATCAGCGACTCGATATACGGCCGTGGCGCCTCTTCGTCATCCGAATTCGCGCCGACATTTCCAATGTGTGGGTAGGTCAAGCAGACAATTTGGCCCGAATAACTTGGGTCGGTGAAAACTTCCTGGTAACCGGTGAGACTGGTATTGAAAACGACTTCACCGCCGCGGCGCGTAATTGCGCCGCCAGCGCGTCCGTTAAATATGCGCCCGTCTTCGAGCGCGAGGATTGCAGGTCGATGCTGTACTTCCGTCAGTGGAGCCTCCGTCCAGCTTCATTATTTTTCACTCGCTTCCGTGGCGGACAACGAGCCAAAGTGATCCACCGGCCAGTACGCAAATACCGCTCGACCGTAAATGAACTGGCTCCCCACCGGCCCAAACACACGCGAATCGTTCGAGCTGATGCGGTGATCACCCATCACAAAATAACTGCCTTGCGGAACTTTTACGGGACCATAATCGGTCACGTCGGTATACCGCGGTGGCACGTAGGGCTCGGGGACCATCTGCCCGTTCAAGTATAGAACGCCGTGGCGTATTTCGACGACTTCTCCCGGCAACGCAATCACGCGTTTGATGAAAGACTTCGAATGGTCCAGAGGATACCAGAAAACGACTACATCGCCGCGATGAATCGATTCGAACCGATACACGAATTTGTTGATGAAGATACGCTCTTGATCGGAAAGCAAAGGCGCCATGCTGGTGCCTTCGACTTTCACCGGCTGATACAGGAACACGATGATGACCAGCGCCAAGCCGATGGCGATCAATAGGTCGCGCGTCCACACGCGAATCTCATGACGAAGAAGATGAGAGGAGGAGAGGAGTGTGGGCGTGCTGGCGGAATCCGAAGTTCGGTCGACCGAGGGCAAAGACGAAACTTGAGAGGAATTTGTTCCTCTCACGGGGAGCCCGGACTGTTTTTCGTCTGGTTTCAGCATCTCGTGCTGCCTCTTACTTATAACATGCCCTAAGTGAGCGATGCTATACGCGAATTGGAGATTAGATTCCACTCGCGCAGTTCGGTGTTGCCTGCGTGCCGGCCAACCTGTCGGTCGATAAGTCCCGACCGAATCCTTCCTATGCCAAATCAGCCGTGAATGCAAAATTGATACTCGCAAGCGCCGCCACAACCGCGGTCTCGGTCCGCAAGATCAACCGCCCCAAGGACGCTTCTGCAAAACCGGCCTTCCGCGCCGTAGCAAATTCCGCGTCCGTCCACCCACCTTCCGGTCCAATCGCCAACACCGCGCGCTCGGCCGCACCGCCAAGTACCATCTTTAATGGACGCGCTTCGGCAGATTCCGACAGCATCACCCGCACGCCACCCTGGAAGTGTGTAAAAGCCGCCTCCGGGCTAACCACTCCGTGCAAGTTCGGCAATTGTACCCGCCGCGATTGCTGTGAAGCCTCCCGCAAAATCCTTTGCCACCGCTCGGCGCGCTTCCTGGCTGCAACAAGCAATCCTTTTTCGCTTCGCTCTGCCGCTAAAGGCACGATGTCTAGAATGCCCAATTCCGTCGCCTTCTCGAGCGCCCATTCAAACGAGTCGAACTTCACCACAGCAAGCAATAGCACTGTCTCAAGCGAGGATTTATGCGCCGGCAGGGCTTCCACCAGCCTGAACTGCACGCGCTCTCGTCCCACGTTTGCGATCTCGGCCAGCCAAACGCTGGCTCCGTCACTCAATTCATAGAGCTGCCCGACCTGGGCGCGCAGCACCCGGCCTAAGTGATGCGCCGCTTCACCTTCCATAACCGCTTGCTGATTTTCGAATTTTTCTACAAAGAAGCGGCGGCGCATCCGAGGCTCAGCCGAAAATATCCTTCATTTTGTTAAAGATCGATGAATTGCGCTCCGCCGGTTTATTGTCCACTCGCAACGTAGCATCGAGCTGCTCGATCAACTTGCGTTGCTCACGCGTCAACTTGCCCGGAGTAATCACCCGCACGAGGTAGTACAAATCGCCTCGCCCTCCTCCATGAGGATCGGGCAGTCCCTTCCCCTTGATGCGAAACACCGCGCCGCTCTGCGTTCCATCGGGAATCTTCAACCGCTCCTCCCCACTTAAGCCCGGGACTTGCAACTCCGTTCCGAGCGTCGCTTGTGAAATGCTGATTGGAATCGTGCAGTATAGGTCCGCCCCGCGCCGCTCAAAGAAATTATGTTCCTTCACATCCAGAACGACATACAAATCGCCCGGAGGCCCGCCATTCGGTCCCGGTTCGCCTTCACCGGTAACGCGCAAACGTGTTCCGGTATCCACGCCGGGAGGAATCCGCAACTCAATCGAGCGCTCCCGCTCCACTCGCCCCTGTCCGCGGCAATCTGTGCAGCGTTCCTTGACAATCTGCCCGGCACCTTGACACGCAGGACACGTCCGGTTAATCGTGAAAAATCCCTGTTGGTAAACGATCTGCCCGCGCCCACCGCATGTCTGGCACGCAGCCACACCAGTACCCTTTTTCGCTCCGGTTCCGTTGCACGATTCGCAAAATTCTTGCCGGGGAATCCGAATCTTCGTCGTGACTCCGGCAGCGGCCTCTTCAAATGCCAACGACATGTCGTAGCGAAGATCGGAACCGCGCTGTACGCGAGTACGGCTGCTGCCACTTCGCCGTCCGCCGGCCGCACCGAACAGATCATCAAATCCAAAAAAATCGCCGAAGATGTCGTGAAAATCCTGGAAGATCGTGCCGCTGAAATCGGTTTGTCCGCCGGAACTAGCTAGCCCCGCGTGTCCATAGGTGTCGTAAATCTGCCGCTTCTTCGGGTCGCTCAGCACGGCGTAGGCTTCAGTGCATTCCCGGAATCTGATTTCCGCTTCCTGTTTATTGTCCGGATTGCGGTCCGGATGCCATTGCATCGCGGACTTTCTGTAGGAAGATTTGACCTCTTCGACAGTCGCCGTCTTGCTCACACCCAAAACTTCATAATAGTCTCTTTGTTGTGTTCGACTCATATCCAATTCGTGCGATTTCCTTTTTGCTTAATTTGCCACTACATTCGATGCGCCTTGCGGGTGTACCGCTACGCGCACCATTGCTGGCCGCAAAACACGACCGTGAAATACATAGCCTGGCTGAAACACTTCGAGAATCGTACCGTCCTGATATTGGGCCGATTCCGCACGATCCAAAGCTTGATGCAAGTGCGGATCGAAAAGCTTGCCGACCGGATCAACGCGCTCGGCCCCCAATTTCGTCAGGTTGTCCAGCAATTGCTTGTAAATCAACTCGAAGCCTTTTCGGTAACTCTCGTACTCAGCCTCCTTGTGTGCCGCAAGGGCCTGCTCAAATCCATCCAACACTGGAATCAACTGCTCGATCACTCGACCGGTCGCCCTTTTTTGATCCTCGCCGCGTTCCTTCTCGATTCGCTTACGATAATTATCAAAATCGGCTTGCCGCCGCAGCAGCGTCTGCCGCATGTCTTCGAGCTCGTTGGCCAGTTTGTTCACTTCTATGTTCTCGCGTGTCGCATCATCGACCACAGCATCTGCGCCGTCGTTTTGCTCCGCATTCGGGTCATTCGGCACGTTCACGTTAACCTTGAACTCTTTTTCTTTCATAAAACGCACTCCCTGGCGTCCGCATTACTCCATTTTTTTCAAAGCTTCGCTGAACATTTCCGCCACATAGGCCACTGCCGTGATTGCACGCTCGTAATGCATGCGCGTAGGCCCAATCACGCCCAGTGAACCTTGCGCCATATCGTTATGCGAGTAGGGCGCGCTGATTAGCGCGATATTTTCTCCGGCTTCTGAAATCTCCTTCACTCCAATCTGCACAGAAACCGGTTCCGGGGTATCGATGCAGGCATTCAAAACCGTGACCAGGCGATGTTTCTCTTCAATTGCTGACAGCAGTTCGCGCAACTGACTTTGGTCCGCGAACTCCGGCGCGCCCACAATCCGAGCCGTACCTTCAACGTAGACTTGATGCAGCGGACTCTCGCCGAGTGCTACCGGATCGCAAAGTGTTAATGCGCTGCGCGCAATTGATTCGTAGCGCTCGCGTTCGGTTGCCAATCTTTGCAACAGGTCTGTGCGGATCGCTTCTAGCGTCCACCCCGTGTAATGGCTGTTCAGAAAATTCGACGTGTCATCCAATTCTTCCTGCGTAAACAGCCGCACCGGGCGCAGGACTTTATCTCTGGTATGGCCGCCAGGTGAAATCAGCACCACAACCACCCGTCCGTCGGGCAATAGCCACATTCGCGTATGTTCGAGTACTGTCTTGCGAAGCGGTGGCGCGACAATAATTCCTACCCCACGCGACACTTCCGCCAGCACGTGCCCAGCCCGCTCCGTCAATTCCTCCGTAGAACTTCCCGCTGCCATTTCGCGCCGTATCCATTCGCGATCCTCGATATTCAGCGTGGCCTGCGCGGCAATCTCTTGGGCAAAAAAGCGGTAGGCCGCAGCCGTAGGCACTCTGCCCGCCGAGGTGTGCGGTTGATACAGAAACCCTTCGTCTTCGAGGTCGGCCATCACATTGCGAATTGTCGCGGTGCTCAGCGATTCCTCCGCACGCTTGGAAACCGCGCGCGAGGACACGGGCTCGCCAGACTCAATATACGTCCGCACGATGTCGGCTAAGATCTGCCGATTGCGCCGTTCCTGTAGGGCTGGGTTCCGCATAAGTACACTGTAACAGAGATACACCTTCTATTTTAAAAACACTGTCAAGTCCGTTCAAACACTAGGGTCGCACCGTGTCTTGAATAGCTTACCGTATCGCGGTGGCCGCAGACCTTTGGGAAAGTCTGTTTTAGACTAGTTGTTATCGATCTGCGCCCGTTGCAGCCGGTCCGAATAATCCACATACACCGATTTCCACTCCGTGAAGAAGTCGATCGCCGCAACTGCCGCCTCGCGATGTCCGTTCCCGGTCTGTTTTGTCCCGCCAAAGGGCAGATGTGTTTCCGCGCCGATCGTGGGCGCATTCACATACACGATCCCGGTATAGAAATCCTGCATTGCCGCAAACGCCCGATTCACATTCCGCGTGTAAATCGAGGCCGAGAGGCCATACGGCACTCCATTTGCGATCTCTATCCCCTCTTCCAAATTTTCGAAGGGAATCACCGACACCACCGGCCCGAAGATCTCTTCCTGGGCAATGCGCATGCTCGCGGCGCAATCACCAAAAATCGTCGGCTCGTGAAACCACCCTTTCCGATGCGCGCTTCCGCGCAATCGATTTCCTCCGGCGAGCAACTTTGCACCTTCTTTTTTTCCAATCTCCACGTAATTCTCGACCGTCGCCAGTTGCTGCTCGCTTATGCACGGACCCATTTCCACCGCAGGGTCCAATCCATCGCCGACCACAAGCTTCCCTACCCGCTCGACGAACCGTGACAGAAACTCCGGATACACCGACTGATGAACCGCCACGCGGCTCGCCGCCGTGCACCTCTGCCCGGTCGTTCCGAATCCACCCCACACTGCACCCTCTACGGCCAAGTCCAGATTCGCGTCGTCCATCACCAAAATTATATTCTTTCCGCCCATTTCGAGGCTGTAGTGCTTAAACTCCGGCGCACAATTCACGGCAATAATCCGCCCCGTCGTGGAAGAACCCGTAAAGCTGATCACCGGTACATCCTTGTGCGTCGAGAGCGCCGCTCCCGCTCCCGGGCCGTCCCCACTTACGAGGTTCACAACGCCTGGAGGAATTCCCGCCTCCACCATTGCTTCCACCAGGCGATAAGACGATAGCGGCGTATCCTCTGCCGCTTTCAGCACCACGGTATTCCCGCAAATCAGGGCGGGCATCATCTTCCACGAGGGAATCGCCATCGGAAAATTCCACGGCGTAATCATTCCGCAGACCCCGATCGATTGCCGCACGCTCATTGCAAACTTATTCGGCAGTTCCGACGGGGTCGTCTGCCCAAACAATCGCCGCCCTTCGCCCGCCATGTAATACGTCATATCGATGGCTTCCTGCACGTCCCCACGCGCCTCCGCCAAGACTTTGCCCATTTCGCGCGTCATGTCCCGCGAATACGCTTCCTTGCGCTCAACCAGCAGTTCCGCCACGCGAAACAAAATCTCTCCCCGCTTCGGCGCAGGCGTCAGGCGCCACTTCTTGTGGGCATCCTTCGCCGCTTGCACAGCCGTATGCACATCTTCCGACCCGGAATTCGGAAACACCCCAATCACTTCATCGGTGTTCGCGGGATTCCGATTCTCCATGGTCTGGCCGTTTTTTGCCGCGACCCATTCCCCGTTGATGAAATTTTGAAATACTTGTAACTTCCCGTAAATGGCCATAACCCCCCTCTATCCCCTACCGAGTGTATCAATTCACGCGAACCCCGCAGGAGCAGTTGACTTTGTATAAGTAGCTGTTAGAAAAGAAACTCGACAAACTAGCGCCCAAGGCCCGGTGGACATGAACATTCTCGACATCGTCGTTGGCAAACCCATTCGCACCTCGGACGAGCGCGCCGAACAAATCGGCCCCATCGCCGGCATCCCCATCTTCGGCCTTGATGGCCTGAGCTCCGCCGCGTATGGCCCGGAGGCTGCCCTTAGCTTGCTAATCCCTCTGGGTCTTGTGGGGGCTCAATACATCGTCCCGGTCAGCATCGCTATTATCACTCTGCTTTTCATCGTGTTTTTCTCCTATCTGCAAACCATCGAAGCTTATCCCATGGGTGGAGGCTCCTACACCGTTGCCCGATTAAATCTCGGGGCCTCGGCCGGACTGCTGGCCGCCGCAGCCTTGTTGACCGACTACATCCTGACTGCGGCCGTGGGCATTTCCGCAGGCGTGGGTGCGCTCGTCTCCGCCGTCCCATCCTTGCAACCCCATACCGTCGCCATCTGCGTGGGCATTCTGCTGATCATCACCATCATGAACCTTCGCGGAGTGAAAGATGCCGGCGTCGCCTTCATGATTCCAACGTACTTGTTCGTGGTCACTCTCCTCCTCATGATCCTTGCAGGCATTGTTCGTGTCGCCCTGAGCGGTGGCCATCCCGTCCCGGTTACCCCGCTTCCTCTACCCCCTCCCGTCACTGCCACCGTCAGCTATTGGCTCCTGCTCAAAGTCTTCGCCAGCGGCTGCACCGCATTGACCGGTGTCGAAGCCGTCAGCAACGGTGTCCGCGCTTTTCGCGAGCCGGCGGTAGCGAACGCGAAGCGGACCCTCACAGTCATCATTGTGGTCCTGGCAATTCTCCTGGCGGGAATCTCGTATCTGGTCAAAGCGTACGGCATCACCGCGACCGATCCTGGGCAGCCCGGCTACCAGAGCGTGCTTTCTCTTCTGCTCTCCGCTATCTTCGGTAAAAACTTTTTCTATTACCTGACGATTGGGGCAATCCTCGTCGTCCTCTCACTCTCCGCCAACACCGCTTTCGCCGATTTCCCCCGCCTCTGCCGGGCTATTTCGCAAAATAACTATTTACCGCACGTCTTTGGCTACCGTGGCCGCCGCCTGGTCTATACTTACGGCATCGTTGTTCTCGCCATTCTTACCGGTGCGCTACTGATCCTGTTCGGTGGAGTCACCGATCGCCTGATTCCCCTCTACGCCGTCGGCGCATTCCTGGCCTTTACCCTTTCCCAATTCGGCATGGTCATGCACTGGGCCAAGAATCGCGGCCCCCACTGGTTTAAAAGTGCCTTGGTCAATGGTCTGGGCGGCTTTGTCACAGGAATTACTGTACTGGTCGTGCTGGTTGCAAAGTTCGTTGACGGCGCGTGGATCACCGTCATCTTCATCCCCATGCTGATTCTGACTTTCCGCAAAGTGCGCCACCACTATCATGCAATCACTGTCGCAACCACCTGTACCGATCCCGTCGCTCCAGCCAACAAACGCCTTCCCCCACTGGCCGTAGTTCCCATGGACCGCTGGAGCAGCATCTCCAAGCGCGCCCTGGAATTTGCTTCGCGCATTTCCCCAGACATCATCGCTGTCCACGTTCAGCTGGGCGAGCACGCCGAACTGTTCCATGACGATTGGAATCGATACGTGGAGCAACCCTTCAAGGATGCCGGTGAAAAGCTCCCGCAGCTGACCGTCATCCCTTCACCGTATCGCTTCGTAATCATTCCGCTGGTCCAGTATGTTCTGAAAGTATCAGCGGAACATCCCGAACGCCGGGTTGTCGTGCTGATTCCCACCCTCGTCGAAGGCCACTGGTTTGAATATTTCCTGCACAACCACCGCAGCCGTCTTCTGGAATGGGTCTTACTCGCCAACGGCAACCGTCGCATCTACACCTTGTCGACTCCCTACTACCTGCCAAAAAATACTTAGTTTCTGCTGGTTGGGAGTCGAGAAATCTTCCTGCTCCGCGCACACTTGTGCGCCTAGAGGTTTTCCATTCCCCGCAGCCTCTCTAGACAGAGAAATTAATTCTCGTCGGAGGGTTCTTGGTCTTTCGAGGTATTTTTCGATAGCAGGCGATTGGCAGTGCTGTTGGGGGGAGGGGTCGGCGCAGCGACACCCGCCGTTTCTGATCCGAATCCAAGTTTCTGCAATGTGGGAGCATCCAGTTTGCCGGTCGGGTTCAAATGATTTTCTGTCTGGAATTTCCGCATGGCGTCGACGGTTGAATCATCCCATTTTCCCGTTGGTTCGCCAGTAAACATTCCGCGCTTGGCTAAGGCCTCTTGAATTTCGTTAATCCGCTCGGGCGTAGGCGCAGCTTGACCCTTCACTCTGCGGGTTCTGCCGGTCGATTTTTTGCCGGTACTTTTTCCAGATTTCGAGCTCGCGGCTTTTGTCGTCGAACTCTTCCTACCTGTGTTGGCGCCAGAACCTTGCTTGCTCGCGGCCACATGCGATGCTGAACCACTCGCGCTTTTCGACGTACTGGATGTTTTCTTATGGGTCGCG
Organism: Candidatus Acidiferrum sp.; assembly: GCA_035314425.1. Lineage (GTDB taxonomy): Bacteria > Acidobacteriota > Terriglobia > Acidiferrales > UBA7541 > Acidiferrum. The sequence continues at coordinate 41,840 of DATFZN010000138.1, forward strand.
GTCTGCGTCTGAGCGACTGCCGGCACAACCAGCATTGCACCTGCGGCAGTCGTCGCTAGAACGAGTCCAGCTTCTATCAGTTTCGAGATTCGTTTTCGCATCGCTGGCTAATGCGATCTCCTCTAATTACTTTCCGTCCGCCGGAACAACGCCGGGCAAAAACACCGTCATTACCCTGTCGTTGAACCCGTGGCGCAGAACCTTGAACACCACATTATCGCCGGGCTTCAAGGCAATGATGGCCTTACGGTATTCTTCGACCGTGGTAACTGGCTGTCCGTTGACTTCCGATATTACATCACCCGGAGTGAAGTTGATGTCTTCTGCGAAACTGGCGGGTTCCACTTCGGAAACCACCACGCCCTTCACACCTTCCACGCCAACCTTCTGCGCGCGCTCTGGAGTCAGGCTCTCCACGTGCAATCCGTATTCGGCCGGCGCAGGTTCGCCCGGCTTGTCGCCCACCCGGCTGTCCGTGTTTGGAAATACCCGGGTCCGATCTTCCACCACCGCAGTTGTCTCTCTCTTCTGCTTATCGCGGTAGTAATCAATCTTTACCTTGCTGCCAATCGGCGCACCGGCAATCGGATTGACCAGGTCATTGCCGCTCTTCACTGGCGTTCCGTTAATCCCGCTGATCACGTCTCCGCCCTTCAATCCAGCCTTTTCCGCTGGACTGCCGGGCTCCACTCCCTCAATCACTACGCCATAGGGAGCGCCGAGCGACTTAAGAGTAATCGTGTTGGTGCCCAAATCCTCCTGGAAGCTCACGCCAATCGACCCGCGCGTTACGCGTCCATTCTTTACCAGCTGGTCGTACACATTAATCGCTGTCGAGGACGGCATCGCGAATCCAACGCCTTCATAGCCGCGGCCGCCGGTGATGATCGCCGTATTGATCCCCACTACCTGGCCCGCCATATCGACCAGCGGTCCGCCAGAGTTGCCCGGATTGATCGCCGCGTCGGTCTGCAGGAAACGCTGGAACTGCCGCCCGATGCCGCCACGATCCTTGGCACTGATGATCCCTGCGGTAACGGTCGCATTCAAACCAAACGGGCTACCAATCGCAAGCACCCAATCGCCCACATTTACACCATCGGAATTGCCCAATTTCGCAAACGGCAGTTCTTTGCCTGCATCAATCTTGATCACCGCAAGGTCAGTTGCTTCATCGACGCCAATCACCTTTGCGGTGTACTTGGTGCTATCGTTTCCGCTGAGTGTCACTTGAACCTTTGTCGCCTGGTCGACGACGTGGTTGTTCGTCAGGATGTACCCGCGCTTGTCAACAATCACGCCGGAACCAAGGCTGCGCTCTGCCTGAGGCTGCCCATTGTCGGGCCGCCCATCAAAAAAATGGAAAAAGAAGTCTTCACTGGGATCTTCTTCCTGTCCCGGATGCCTTTTGCGGGCAGACTTTCGGTCCATTACTTGTGTCGTCGCGATGTTCACGACTGCGGGTTCTACCCGCGTGACAATGCTCGAAAAAGAATTCGACGAAGGGACCGGGTCAGGAAGCGTCAGCGCCGAGGCATCCGTTCCGGAGAACGAAAATCCTCTCATCGCGGAAACTCTTCCGCTCACAATCGAGCCAATCAGAATTCCCAGAACTAATGTCGACGCAATTAGAATGGCCACCAGGAACGTCCGGCGGCGAGACTTCTTTTCTACGTTTTGCACAAGATCCATCTGTCCTGCTCCTGTCTTCCCGACCCTAGTTCCAAGAGTATAACACTCGAACGATGGCCGAGTTGCTAGAGGGCTTAGATGCGGCGGGAGCATTACTGGCCTCCTGGCCGGTCCGGCCGTAACCCATTCGCGGTGGGGCCTCCCCGAGCCACCGGCAACCCCCATCCGACTTCTGCCCATCTTCGACGCAAGCTGGGCAAAAAATGTTACCCCGGCAGGAACCAAATTTGCTATTGACAATCCCCACCTCTTCCTCCATAAATGGTGGAGCCGCATTTTGCGGTGTCACGTGGCGATTTAGGGCAACTTGCTCCACGTAAAAAACTGCTAAAGAGCTGTAGAGTTCACAGAAGGTAATTCTGAGACCCCTCCAAGCTTTTTGGCGACGGAGGGTTTTTTATTTTTACCCCCCCGCGCTGCCCCGTAAATCAGTACCACGTATCTCAGCCGCTGTAGCTAGGCCTTTCGGGGCGAGGGTCTCCAAAGCCCCATCGCGAACCGAACGGCGGCACAATGCAAGGGGACTTTATGTCGGACATCTACTTTCTACGCTGCAGGGAGTGCGGCAAACGCTTCCCCAATGCTCCACGATCCTACTGCGAAGACTGCTTTGCGCCGCTGGAAGTCAGCTATGACTACGAGAGACTCGGTCAGATCGCCCAGCGTTCGGAACTCTCGCGCCGCGCCTTCAACATGTGGCGGTACTCGGAGTTGCTACCGCTGCCGGTAGGCTTTACCCCGTCGCTGGCCATCGGTGGCACGCCGCTCGTGCGCTCGCGCCAGCTGGCCGCCAAGTGGGGCATTAAAAATCTCTATATCAAAAATGATGCCGTGTGCTTCCCTTCGCTGTCTTTCAAGGATCGTGTGGTGGCTACGGCGCTTGCTGCAGCCAAAAAATTTGGCTTTGAAACCGTCGGCTGCTCGTCCACCGGGAATCTCGCCAACTCCGTCGCCGCCCAGTGTGCTCAGCAAGGCATCGACGCCTGCGTCTTCATCCCCGCCGATCTCGAGCCGGCGAAAATTCTGAACACGGCCGTCTATGGTGCGCGCATTATCCGGATCAACGGCAATTATGATCACGTCAATCGCCTCTGTACTCAGGTAGCCGATCGCTTCCGTTGGGGACTTGTCAACGTCAATCTCCGTCCCTACTACGCGGAAGGCTCCAAAACCCACGGCTTCGAAATCGCTGAACAGCTCGGTTGGGAATTGCCCGACAATGTTGTCGTTCCAATGGCCGGCGGCTCGCTGATCGGCAAAATCGCCAAGGCCTTTTGCGAACTCGCTCATCTCGGCTGGGTCGAGCCTAAGCAAGTAAAATTCTTTGGCGCGCAAGCCACAGGCTGCTCTCCCATCGCGGATGGGGTGAAACGCAATCTTCCGCGCTTCCTGCCGCAAAAGCCCAACACCATCGCGCGTTCCCTGGCCATCGGCAATCCCGCTGACGGTCCCTTCGCCATTCGCCTCATCCGGGAAAGCGGCGGCTGGGCCGAAGACCTGTCGGATCCCGAAATTATTGAGGCCATCAAGCTGCTTGCCGAAAATGAAGGCATCTTCGCCGAAACCGCCGGCGGGGTTACCGCCGGGGTCACCGCAAAACTGATCGAACAGGGCCGCATCGGCCGCGACGAAACCACGGTCGTCTGTATCACCGGCAACGGCCTTAAAACCACCGACGCCATCGCCGCCGACTTCCCCGCCACCATCGCCATCGAACCCAAGATCGAAGCCTTTGAGGCCCTCCTCAAAGTTCAATTCAAGGAAAGCGTCACGGCATGATGGTCGTCTTTGAAAATCGTCCGGCAATGAGCGCTTGTCATCACGGACCGGCTTACTTTGCTCCGGAGGGATCTGGGGTTGCCTTGACACCGCCCGCCACCACCCTGCCGGCCAGCACCACAACATTCTTCTCGCACACCAAACAAGGGAGACCGAACCATGCCAGTCACAATTGAAATCCCCACTGCCTTCCGCCGCTTCACAGAAGGCTCACCCAAACTAGACACCGGCGCCGCTACCGTTGCCGAAGCCCTCGACGAACTCACCCGGCAGTTCCCTGGTTTGTCAAAGCACGTCCGCGACGAACAGGGTCAGATCCGCCAATTCCTCAATGTCTACCTCAACGAAGAAGATATCCGTTTCCTTGGCGGCGAAAGCGTGGCCCTAAAAGACGGCGACCGCGTGCTGCTGGTTCCTTCTATCGCCGGCGGCTAATTGAGCTTTCGCTTCAAAATCCGAAACTTTCCGGTTTCGGGGGAGGCACTAGAATGATCTACGTATTGTGCCCCGACAATTCCGAGGTGTAGTATCACAGAGAGAAGTGAACGCGGTAGAAAACCCATGAACCCTCGAACCTTCCTTCCTCTACCGGTGGCCACCCGAACCCTGGCCCTCTGCCCGACTGTACCCTTCACCCTCTTATTGCTGACGCTTACAATCGCCGGTCCCACGCGGTCCCAGGAAGGACCGCCATCATCGGAATCGCTGGCACAGGCCGCGCGAAATGCTCGCGAGAACAAGCCCAGCGCCGCGAAACCTTCAAGAATGTTTACCAACGATGATCTCGCCCCGCAATTATCCTCTCCGGATAGTTCAGAAATTCCGCCAGAGTCAGAATCATCCGCAAAGCAAGCTCGAGAAACATCCCGAGAGACAGTAACTTGCGATAATCCCGAAGACCAGCGCCTCAAAACCGAGCTCCAAGCCGACGAAGCGGAACTGGCACAACTTCGTCAGGATCTTTCCTATGCTCCAAAAGTCATCTCCGATGACGATGTCGATTTGACGAACTTCAAGACGGGCTCCTCGGGGCTTGCTGTCGGGTCTCCCCCACATCCACAATCGGAACCAATCTCCCCTGCGCGTGTGCAGGAAGTTATTCTTGAAGAAAAGATTGCGTCGCTGAAAAATGCCTCTCGCATTGCTTGCCAATCTCCTGAAGATGCTCGAATTCAGAGAGAACTCGATTCCGCGAAGGAAGCTCTGAGCTGGCTGCAGCGTGAGTTTGCACTGGATCAAACCGCTTACTATTCCAAGACCAATTTTGCCGAAGACAGTGCAGGCAAAGCCAAGCTCGATGCCGAACAGCAGCAGATAGAGTCCCTTCAGTCGGAGATAAAACGGCTGAGCGATCAGCTTTCTCTGCCACCGTCGAATCAATAATAAATTGTGCGGTTGGGCGGCCTGCAGGGCCGGTCGGAAATCGCATTCTCTGGTGCAACAGCACAGATTCTTGACCCGTCTTTTTCCTTGCTTCTCTTCCGCTTCTCACCGCAAACTATCCGGCATTGTCAGCCACGACCACCACTCTTAGCGCTCCATCCCTCTCTCTCTCTAAGGAACTCGGCTTCGCTGACCTCGTTCTCGCCTCGATCCTCCTCGTCGTCATCCCCGATTTCTTCGGTACCGCCGTCCTCGCTGGCCCGTCGCACATCGTCCTCTGGCTGATCGCCATTGCGCTCTTCTTCGTCCCGCAAGCCCTCGTCGTCTCTCATCTCAACCAACGCATGCCCATCGAAGGCGGTCTCTATGAATGGGCGCGGCACGCCTTTGGAGACGCCGTTGGCTTCATCGTCGCCTGGAATCTGTGGCTCTACGTGGTTCTCTACGTCGCCGCCATCGGCCTGGTCGCGGTTACCTATGCTGCTTACGCCCTCGGTCTCGACGCGCCAGCCATCGCCTCGAGCAAATGGATCGTTCTCGCAACGTCAATCACCATCCTCGCCGCGTTGATGCTCGTCGCTCACCTGGGCCTACGCGTTGGCAAATGGGTCACCAATGTTGGCAGCGCCCTCACCGTCCTCATCATCGCGTTTCTGGCTTTCCTTCCGTTTCTGCATATCGGCCGTTCGCCGCTCACTGAATACCACCCCCTGCGCCTAGTCCTACCTCCGCTCACGCTGTTCCAATTGAGCGTCTTTAGTAAAATGACTTTCGGCGCTCTCTGCGGCTTCGAATATGTGGCCATCTTCGCGGGAGAATCCCGCAATCCCGCCTCGCATCTCAAAAAAGCTATCTTCCTCGCCGCGCCGATCATCGCCTTGCTCTACATCTTCGGCACCAGTGCCATCCTCGCCTACGTTCCGCTCAACCAGATCGACGTGATCGGTCCCATACCGCAAGCCCTCCGGATCGCACTCAGAGGCTCCGGCTTCGCGCACGTCATCGTCCCGATCGCCATCCTTCTGCTTCTCACCAACTATCTTTCCAGTTTCAGCCTCAACTTCGCCGCCAATACACGCCTTCCGATGTGCGCCGGCTGGGACCACCTGCTTCCCAAATGGTTCACGCGCCTTCATCCAAGGTACCGCACGCCAATCCATTCCATCCTTTTCCTCGGCGGAGTCACTTTCCTCGCGAGTACCGCCGTCCTCATCGGCGTCGGCGACCAGGAAGCCTTCGAGCTCCTGCAAATCTGGGGCTTCACCTTCTACGCCATCTCCTACGTCGCGCTGTTTGCTATCCCCATGTTCTCCATTAGGAACCACTCTCTCCGTGGGCCGTTGTGGATGCGCATCCTCGCCGCTTTCGCCCTTCTGCTCACTCTCCTGTTCGTAGTCCTCTCCGTCTTCCCGATCATCCCGGTCGCCAGTCAATCCGCTTATACCCTAAAAACCATCGCCGTCCTCCTGGTCGCCAATGCCACTGGCCTCCTTTTCTACTTCCTTCGTCCTCGTCCTCCACGGAGCGCTCGGTCCTCCCTGTGAATCCATTGTTTCTCTAACTCTGCCTGACACTGGACTGCTGACTTTTTTCTCTTCCCGGCACAGTGCTAAACTATCCTTCGAACTTCCATGGCACAAAAAACTCTCTACCAAAAAATTTGGGACAATCACCTGGTTTACCAGGAGCCGGGCAAGCCTGCGCTCATCTACATTGACCGGCACCTCATCCACGAAGGCACATCTCCACAAGCCTTCGCCGGACTGAAAGCGGAAGGCCGCACCGTCCGTCGCCCGGACCTCACCTTCGCTGTGATGGATCATTCCGTTTCAACTACCGACCGGACTCTTCCCATCCTTGACAACGACGCCAAGCTTCAGTTCGAGGCCCTCGAGCGCAATTGTCGCGAGACCGCCGTGCGCTTGTTCGACATGAACAGCAAGCATCAGGGCATCGTCCACATCATCGGCCCGGAACTCGGCATCACCCAGCCTGGCCAAACCATCGTCTGTGGAGACAGCCACACCTCAACCCACGGCGCCTTCGGCACGCTGGCTTTCGGCATCGGCACGAGCGAAGTGGAACACGTCCTCGCTACGCAGTGCCTCGTCCAAGGCGAATCGAAAACCCTGCACATTCTGGTCCACGGCAAGCGCCCCAGGGGCGTAACCGCAAAAGACATCATCCTCGCTATCATCGGAAAAATCGGTATCGGTGGCGGCACTGGCCACGTCGCCGAATACGGCGGCGAAGCCATTCGCTCCCTCTCGATGGAAGGTCGCATGACAATCTGCAACATGACCGTCGAAGGCGGCGCGCGCGCTGGCATGATCGCGCCCGATGAAACCACCTTCGCCTATCTCGAAGGCCGCCCGTTCGTTCCTCGCGGCAATGAATTTCGCGATGCAGTCGAATACTGGAAATTGCTAACGTCCGATGACGGCGCAAAGTTCGACATGACCGTCGAGCTCGAAGCCGAACAGATCGCGCCGCAAGTCACCTGGGGCACGAATCCCGGAATGGTGACGAGCGTCAACGGACGCGTGCCCGATCCGCACGATTTCAAGGATCCCAACGACCAGAAAGCCACAGAAAGCGCGCTCAAGTATATGGGCCTCGAGCCGGGCACGGCGATTGTGGACATTCCGGTCGACCGCGTCTTCATCGGGAGTTGCACCAACTCCCGTATCGATGACTTGCGCGCAGCAGCTCACGTTGTGGCCGGCAAGCACGTCGCCAAAAACATCAAGCAAGCCCTCATCGTTCCCGGCTCGCGCGGCATTAAAGCCAAAGCCGAAGCCGAGGGCCTCGACAAAATTTTCACCACCGCCGGTTTCGAATGGCGTGACGCGGGCTGCAGCATGTGCATCGGCATGAACGAAGACGTCCTTCCGCCCCAGGAACGCAGCGCCAGCACCTCCAATCGCAATTTTGAAGGCCGCCAGGGTCGCGACAGCCGCACGCATCTCGTCAGTCCGGTGATGGCTGCCGCCGCCGCAATCGCTGGCCATTTCGTCGACGTCCGCGAACTAGACGCGGCTACCGTCGTCGAATAGTGCAAGGGCGTCCGACTGGCGCACCGGAGAAGAATTGAAGCGAGATTGCAACTCGAAATTGGTTCAATTAAATACAGAGCTGAAAACTGAGGACCTTTCCCAATGAACCCATTCATCACCCACACCGGCCTAGTTCAGCCCATCGACAAAGTCAACGTCGATACGGACCAAATGGTGCCAAAGCAATTCCTCAAGGCACTCACCCGCCAGGGCTTCGGCCGCATCCTGTTCTATGACTGGCGCTATCTCCCGGGCGAAAAACCAAACCCCGATTTCGTTTTAAACTTCCCACGCTATAAGGGCGCGTCGGTCTTGCTGACACGAGCCAATTTTGGCTGTGGCTCCAGCCGCGAGCACGCTCCTTGGGCCATCGGCGATTACGGTTTCCGGGTCATTCTTGCGCCGAGCTACGCCGATATCTTTTATAACAACTGCTTCAAGAACGGCATCCTTCCCGCCGAACTCCCCGAAGAACAAATCGACGAACTTTTCAGGCGCACGGAAAAGGAAGAGGGTTACTCGCTCACGGTTGATCTGCCTAGCCAAACCGTGAAAGATCATCATGGCCTGGTCTACAAATTTGAAATCGCCCCATCGCGCAAAGAAGTTCTGCTAAAAGGTCTCGACGATATCGGCACCACCTTGCTGCATGCCGATTCGATCGCCACGTTCGAAAAGTCACACTCGGCTACTGCCACCATGTACGACCCCGTCGACATCAAAAATTACCCTGCCTCAACATCCAGTCATTGACTGGATGATTTACTGGGTCTTCCACCACGGCTTAAAATAAATCCTCCCTTCAAAGATCGGCTCCGGGGATTCTGGCGCAGCCGGCGCACCCAGCAATTCCGCAATCAAAATTCCCGCTACCACCAACCCGGCACCTTTCCATGCCCGTTTCGACAACCTCTCCTCGAGCACCAGGTATGACGTAATCAGTGCAAACACCGGCTCGAGGGCAAATAGAATCGCCGCGTGGCTCGCGGAGGTATACTGTTGCGCCCACAACTGCACCGTGAATGCCACTGCCGTCGCAAACACCGCGCACACCAGAGTCGCTACCAGCAACTCCCACCGCCAGGCAAATCGCAGCGGTTGCCAATGAATCGCCGCGCCCGCCGCTGTCAGCACCCAGCCCATCAACCCGCATCCCGCCACCTGAATTAGGCTCAGCGCAGACACCGAGTGGTCCTGCATGTACTCGCCAACCAGAATGATGTGCACGCCATAAAACACCGCCGCCACAAAGGTCAACACATCCCCGCGATTTAAGTACCGCAACCCTTCGACCGGCACGGTCAAAAAATAAAGACCAACGAGCGCCGCAAATGCTCCACCGTAGATCCATTCGGTCAGCCGCCGTCCCCAGAACACTCCCAGAAGCAACGGCACCAGCACCACGCTCGAGCCAGTCACAAATCCCGAATTAGAAGCCGTGGTATATCGCAACCCTGTCGTCTGAAAGCCGTAACCAACAAACATGAAGAATGCGAGCCGAATTCCGGCGAATAATTCTTCGCGGTCAATCTGTCGCCACGCTCTTGGCCGCATCATGGCCATCAAAACCGCCGCCAAGGTAAACCGGATCGCCAGAAAAAGGAACACCGACGAGTAATCCAGTGCATTCTTCACTACCACAAACGTCACGCCCCAGACGAGCGAGCAAAACGTGAGTGCCAGGTCGGCTTGGTGTCGGCGTTCCATCTTCATTAAATGTCTACCGGAACTGTGCAGGCGGGCTAATTCTACAAGCCAATCCACAATCGGCCTATTAGAAACCATCTTTCCCCAGGCCGAACCTTTGGCTTCACTCGAAACCATGTGCTCCAACCTGCGGTTTACTTGACGCAAAAAGAGTCCTCCAACATGCTAAGAGCGATGCCGCCCAAACCAACCACTTCCTCCTTACTGCGTTTCTTCACGCTCTCGACTCTCCTTGCCGCTACACTGTTCGCCGCCGAGAACTGGATCGAAGTGAAAAGCGCTCACTTCACCGTCTACACACCCGCCAGCGAAAAAGAGGCGCGCAATATTGCCAAACAGTTTGAGGAAATCCGCGCGCTCTTTCACAGTGCGTTCCCGAAATTGCGCACGAATCCAGCCCAGTCCGTCGTGATTATCGCGGTCAAAGGGGAGAAAGGAATGAAGGAATTATTGCCCGAGCAGTATGAGACAAAGGGTCACACGCACGCTTCGGGACTGTATCAGGAGGGGTTCGATAAGCATTACGTGATTTTGCAGTTGGATGCGCCTGGTGATAATCCCTACCACGCGCTATACCACGAATACACCCACTCGCTAACGCACCTGAACTTCTCCAATCTTCCGCTGTGGCTGGATGAAGGGCTTGCGGAATACCTCGGTAATGCCACTTTGGGCGAAAAAAGATCACATATCGGTACCGTCGACCCAACGTACCTGTACATTTTGCAGTCGAACACCCTCATCCCCATTGATCAATTGCTTGCGATTGATCACGACTCCCCGTATTACAACGAATCTAACCACGCTTCCCTCTTCTATGCCGAATCCTGGGCTGTGGTTCATTACCTGATGCTCAATCCCGAAGCCCGTCAGAAACAGTTGCTACAACACTTTCTTGAAGCCTGGGGTCAAAGCCATAACCAACTTGAAGCGGCGCGGCAAACCTTCGGCGATCTGAAGAAATTTGGAGAACTCATCAGTGGGTATGTTCGCGGGGGACAGTTCTACAACACATTGATCAACAACCCGGAGGAAGCAGCCGAAGGGCCGCTGGCCTCGCGCCCGGTTCCTGCTGCGGAGGTACTGGCCCTGCGTGGGGATTTTTTCGTTCACCACAATCGGACAGAGGCCGGGAAACCTTTACTCGAACAAGCCGTCCAGCTCGATCCAACCCTGGCACTTCCGCACACTTCTCTTGCCACACTCTACTTCCATTTGCAGCAACCGCACCTGGCGCAAAAAGAGGCAAAGGAGGCGATTCGGCTTGGTGACCAGGGATTTTTTCCGCTTTATTTACTTGCGGCGAGCCGGGCCGAAATGGGCATTGCCAGCGAGTCTACCCGCCAACGAGTCATTGAAGAGCTGAAACGATGTGTAGAAATAAACTCTCTTTTTGCACCCGCATACGACTTACTTGCACAAGTGTATGCAAGTTCCCCCGAGGATCAGAAGCAAGCCATCACGGCAAGCTGGCTGGCGGTGAGAATGAAACCGAACGCGCTGGAATACTCCGCCCGGCTGACGGAACTGCTCTTAACGAATTACCGCGACGCGGAGGCAAAAATCATCTCGGATCAAATTGCCAAAGCGGCCTATACGCCGGCGGAAAAAGAGATGGCCAACGAACTGGTCGCGCGCGTCGCCAACCACAAAGACTACCCTTCGCAAATTATCCGCGGCAGCATACCCGTGCAACCGGGAAACGGCTCTACACCCGGCTCTTCCGCGCGCGCGCAGCACAGCGATCGCCCGCCCTATGCCCAGCAGTTGCTGGTCGGCCTCGAAGGCACGGTAACGAGCGTAGACTGCTCGAAAAATCCGCAGATTCAAGTCACCGTGGACGGCAGTGGAGGACTCGCTACGTACCAGATCGTGGACCTTGCGAAGATTGAAGTTACCGCAACAGGAGATGCCCCGGCACCGGCTTGCACCGAGTGGAACGGGCACAAAGTGAGATTGTGGGTTAGTTTGCCAGTGGGAAATAAATCATCGGCAGAGGTGAAGAGACTCGACTTTCATTGACATCCTCCCCCGCATTTCTGGGGGGGATTCCTCCTGGTTCCCCGCCTAAGCAGGGATACCTTCGGTGGGTTCCTGGCACGACGGGCTTACCTCACCCGAAGACGACGAACAGGCTAGCCAGCCGGTTGCTCAGAATCGAACGACCTGATTTGGAGAAACACTATTGGAAAGATGCCCTGTGGTTGCCGTCTTACTTTGCCGCTAGTTGCGGCGGCGGGGGCACCGCTGGACATCGTGAAGCAACAAATGACCCCACTTTAACGGGCCTGATATCCCCGGCCGAATGTCCGAGGCCCGAGCGGTAGGTTTTTCCGGTGTCGAACTCCGTGCTCTCTGTATTTTCTTTTCCTAATTCCCCGGCTCCCCGCCAAATACCACTCGTCCACCAACGACCGTCCGGACAACCTTCGTTCTGAGAATCTCGGGGGCGGGAATTTTCGTCAGATCATTCGAGAGCACGATAAAATCCGCATACTGCCCCACAATCAACTGCCCTTTCTTCCCTTCCTCAAATTCCGCATACGCCGAGCCCGTCGTGTATCCCAGAATGCATTCATCCAAAGGAAGCTTTTCCTGCGGCTGCCATCCTCCGGGCGGTCCGCCTGCGGGCAATTCTCGCGTCACACATGCATAAATTCCCCGCAGCGGATTGATCGGCTCCACAGGATAATCCGTTCCGAACGCCAATTTCCCACCCGCCTTCTCGATCGAATTCCACGCGTAGGCGCCTTTCACGCGCTCTGGTCCGATTCTTTCTTCCGCCCAACGCATGTCATTCAGTTGGTGAGCCGGTTGCATCGAAGCAATCACATGCAACCTGCCGAATCGCGCGATATCTTCCGGCGCCACCACCTGTGCATGTTCGATTCTGTCACGGCGATCCCTTGTCGGATTCACTCGCTCGACCGATTCGAAGACGTCCAGTGCTACATGATTCGCTTTATCTCCGATTGCGTGGAACGCCAGCTGAAACCCTAATCGGTCGCGCTCAATCGCCATGGCTTTCAGCTTTTCCGTTTCAATCATCATGATCCCACTGGTCGCCGGATCATCCGAATACGGTGCATTCAATGCTGCCGTGCGCGATCCCAACGCCCCATCGGTCACAATCTTTAGCGCGCCGGTCTTCAGCCAGGAATCTGTCGTACCGCCCATCGAACGATGATTTTGCAAATCATCCGTAGAATCTAGGAAGTGCAGCCACTCCGTGATCCGTACCGTGAGTTTGCCCTGCTCCTTTAACTCTCTAAAGGTCTCAAAATCGTCCCACTCCGAATTGTCCTGCGCGGATGTAACTCCATTCTGCGCCAGCTCCTCAAATACCATCTCGATTCCCTGCCGAAGCCGCTCTTCACTGGGTGAGGGGATGCGCTGGGTCACCAGATCCATCGCTGCACCCTCTTTCAAAATTCCGGTCGCTTCCCCATCCGCAAATCGCTCAATCTCTCCGCCGGCAGGATTCTTGGTATCGGGCAGAATCTCCGCATGCTTCAGCGCTTGCGTGTTCGCTACGGCGATGTGCCCCGAAACGTGCTCCAAAAACACAGGATTGTTCGGAGCTACTTCATCAATCTGTAGGCGATTCGGAAATGCCTTGTCGGGCCAGAGGGTCTGGTCCCAGCCCGCTCCGACGATCCATTCCCCAGGTTTGTGCTTCGTGACTTCATCTCTCACGCGCTTCTCTAACTCGGCAATTGACGTCACCCCGTACAAAGACAGTGCCAATTTTCCGCGCGCGGCAGCACCTAGATGCGTGTGCGCGTCATTAAAACCCGGCATCACAAACGCGTTATTCAGTTGAACAGTATCAGCGGGCGCGTCCGCCGCGCCACAATCGAGCATGATGTGGGCGATTGTTCCGATGCACAGAATCTTTTCATCGCGCACGGCCAGCGCTGCGGCCCAAGGATGTTTTGGATCATTGGTGTAAATACGCCCGTGAAGGTAGTAGGTGGTTTTGTGAATCACCGGCGGCTGTTTCGTCTGCGTTTGCGCATAACCAGAACACGGAATCACTGCGCAAATCATCGCCGCGGAAATCCCTCGCAGCAACTTTTCCTCACGTAATCGTTTCATCCGCTGCCCTTTTCGCTGGCCAGCCCAGCGACACCCAGCAAACTCAGCAGCGCTCGTTTCAATCCCAATTCCCGGTCCGCCGGCTCATACCATTCCTCGAGCGAGTGCGCTCCTCCCCCATTTCCACCTGCCCCAATCGCAATCGCATCAATCCCCAAGGACAACGGAATATTCGCATCGGTTGAAGACCGCTCGATCCGCGAATGATTGCCCACATATTCGTCGGCACTACGTAGAGCCGCCAGCAACGGTGAATCCGCAGGTAGTTCTCCGCCAGGCCGGCTGCCAATCACGGTGAGTTTCCACTCCAATTTTCCTTTGGTCCGGTCGCGCGCGTTTTCCATCTCGTCTTTCACGCCCGCTCCCATGCACTCGCGCAGAGCTACTTCCAGTCGCACGATTTCATCTTCGCTTTCCGAACGCAGGTCCACCTTGAGCCGGGCCTCATGGGGAATGGAATTCACCGACGTGCCACCCTCTACCTGCCCCAGGTTGAACGTGGTTCTTGGAACCGTCGGAACTTTCGTGTTGATAAACCGTAATCCGCCGCGCACCAGCGCATTAATCGGATTCGGCATTCCAAAATCAGACCAGCTGTGCCCGCCTGGTCCGCGGATCACCACTTCCATCCGCCGCGAAGCCAACGCTTTCGTCGTGACATGGTCCGTGCCCGACCCATCGAGCACGATTACCCCCCGCAACTTTGTGCGATACGCATCGATCAGCACGCGCATTCCCCGTAAATTTCCTTCGCCTTCTTCTCCCACATTGGCTGCAAACAGAATGGTCCGTTGCGGAGCGATTTGTGCCTCCTGGATTGCCATGGCTAGCGCCACCAATCCCGCTAATCCCGTTCCGTTATCGGAAATTCCCGGAGCCAGTAGCCGGCCGCCCTCCCGCTGCACCCGGATGGGGGTTCCCACAGGAAAGACCGTATCGAGATGCGCCGCCACCAGGATCATCTCCTTGTCGGTCAAGCCACGCAGTTCTCCGATCACGTTCCCCAGCTTGTCTGAATGCACCTTCAGTCCGGCTGCCGTCAATAACTCCGTCACTGCTGCTGCTCGCTTCTCTTCCTCAAACGAAGGCGCAGGAATTTCTGTCAGATGGATTTGCTGTTCGTCGATCCAGGTTAGGTTTTTTTGGAACCACTCGAGCGCGGCTTGCACTCGCGCATTTTCCGTCAACCCATTTGGATTCCCGTGGCGAGACGCTTGCGAAAGCACGGTGGAGCGAAGCGGCATGACAAAAAGAATAGCGCAAACTGCCCCATGTTTCACCGTACGAAGTGACAGGCTCATGAATTCCTAAACAGCGGTACCCGGGCTCCCGACCAATGCGTGCAACTCCTCATCGTTGAACACATGTGTCGATTGCTTGGCGGCCTCAAAAATCCGGTTCACCAACTCATCTGTAGGCGGGATTTTATGCCGGGCAAGCCAATACAACACATTCGATTTTCCGCTCATCGGTCCGACTTCCACGATCTGCTCCAACCCAAACAGATGCGCGGGCACGCCGCTATAGACGGAATCGGCCAGTTGTGCGTCATGCCGGTTGAGCGCCTTCACGATCGCGGCCGCGTGCACCCCGGTCGCCGTTCGATAGGCGTCCCTGCCAAACACTGGATAGTTTGGCGGGATCGTCGTATGTGTCGCCTTGGCCACCTTTTCGCAATAGGCCCGCAAATACGTCAAATCACTTTCAATCAATCCCATTAATCGCAGGTTCACCAGTAGCAACTCCATCGGTGTATTTCCAACACGCTCGCCCAAAGACAACGCCACTCCATGAATTTGCCGGGCACCCGCTGCCACTGCCGCCAGAGAATTGGCAATCGATAATCCGCGATCGCGATGGCCATGCCAATCGACGCGAATCGCTTCGCCCGACGGTTTCACCACCGTCTCAATCACGAATCTCACCAGATTGGACGCTCCTTGGGGCGTGGCGTGCCCCACAGTGTCGCAAAGCACGATTGCACGCGCTCCGCTGCCAATCGCCGCCCGATACAATCTCTTGACCGTCCCCGGATCTGTCCGCACGGTATCCTCGGTGACATACATCACCGGCAAACCCTCGCTGACCGCAAACTTCACCGCCTTCTCGGTCGTTCGCTCCAGATGGTCGACAGTCCAATCCTCCACCAGACGCCGGATCGGACTTGATCCGAGAAACGTCGCGGCTTCGATGGCAATTCCCACCCGCTCGGAAATCTCGGCAATGGGACGAATGTCCGTCTCTACGGTTCGCGCCGCGCAGTTCGGCTTGATGCGCATGCGGTTGTTCGCGATTTCGCGGGCCAAGGCCTCGACGTCCGCCTTCGCACGCGGGCCAGCGCCGGGAAGCCCGATATTCACGGCATGAATTCCCAACGCTTCCATGAAATGCAAAATTTCTAGCTTTTCTCCGATGGTGGGGTCGTGGACCGAGGGATTCTGCAGTCCATCGCGGAGCGTTTCATCATTCAGCAGGACTTCTGTGCCGGGCGGGATCGCGCATTCCCCGACCAAATTCCAATCGTAGATCCATTCGTTCTGGGACATGGCGGAGCGGCCTCCCCCTCCTCCTCCTCCTGAACCTAAACAACAATCGCGTAGAAAGCCGTGTCTCAGGCTGGGCCTCAGTTCGACCGCGTACCGCGCGGGCTGACCGCGTCGTAGCCTTTCGCTCTAGCTTCAAAATCTCAGCGTATAACTGTTCGGCTGTTGCAACGGATCCGGGCGATAGAGCGTCTGACAAAATTCGCACCGGTAGATCTCCGCATCCTTTCCGACCACCGCCGCAACTTCCGCCGGATACTCAAACCACCGCTTCAAATGCCCCGCACACAACTTCCCCTTCTCATTCTTCTCATCGCAGGCACGCTGCTTCGTCTTCCGCGTCTTTACCTTCAATTCCTTCTTCGCCGGTGCCATCCCTTCCGGCACCTGCCGAACCGTCTCTTCACTCACAAGAGTCTCCTGCACCACAAAAAGTTAGAATCCATGATCCCGAAACATCGTCTTCATCGCCGCCCGCAGATTCCGCACCCTTGCCGCCAAGCTCCCCGCAAACTCAAATTGCAAAAATGCGTCCGCCGCCTTCTGCAATTCTGGCCCATAGCGAAACCACCATGGCTTCTCCGTCTTTGGCAAGCGATCCACATCCACGTACTTCACATAGACCATCTCTTGCAATCCCGCGCGGCCATGCGTGCGGCCCCAACCGCTCAGCCCGCATCCGCCGTGGGGAGCTTCCGCAATCGCGAATCCGGTCAATACATCGTTCACCATCACCGTACCCGCCTTCAACCGCCGCGCAATCGCTTTCCCCTTGGCCCTGTCGCCGGTCCACACGCTTGCAGCCAGCGAAAACTCCGTGTCGTTTGCTAGTCGAACCGCTTCCTCTGCATCTTTCACGACTTGAATCGCCATGACCGGACCAAATGTTTCGCCTTGGAAAAGTTGCATGGCATTGTGGACACCGGTCACGATGGTCGGCTCAAAAAAATTTGGCCCAAGATCTGGCCGTGCTCGTCCGCCACAGATAATCTTTGCTCCGTGTGCCACCGCATCAGCCAGCAAATCGCTCATCCGCTCGACATGTTGCGGACGAATCATCGGTCCAATATCTGTCGCCGGACCACTTCCTGGGCCTAGATGCAACTTCTGCGTCTTCGCAACACATCGCCGAACAAATTCATCCGCGACCGGTTCTTCGACAAACAACCGCTCGACCGACAGGCACACTTGCCCGCAATTCGTGAAGCTCCCCCAAACGGCCGCGCTCGCCGTAACATCCAGGTCCGCGTCGCGCAACACCACCATCGCATCTTTTCCGCCCAACTCCAGCACGCTAGGAATCAGTTGCCGCGCGCAAGCCTCCGCCACATGTTTTCCCGTAAACACGCTACCGGTAAAAAATAATTTGTCTGGTCGCGCCTCGATCAGCGCCTGGCCGACTTCGCCGCTGCCTTGGAGTATCGTCACAAGATCCCGCGGAAAACCCGCATCGCGAAATAACTTATCAATCAACCAGCCACATTCCGGGGTAAAGTCACTGGTCTTGCACAGCACCGCATTCCCCGCGGCCAAACCAGCAATGATCTGGCTCATGGGTATCGCCAGCGGATAATTCCAAGAGCTGATAATTCCCACTACACCCAGCGGCTCGTAATAGAGCATCCCCGTCTTCGCCTTCGCTGCCGTGTTGTGATGAGGAACCGTTTCCGGGAGGAGAGATTCCGCGCCATGCTTCGAAAAATACGCCGCGCTATCTAGCGCCACAAACACATCCGCAAATAACGCTTCCGCGCGAGGCTTGCCGGATTCGCGCACCACCGCATCGGCCAGCACATCCCGCGCTTTCAGGATTTCCTTTTGCAGCGCGCGCAGGTATCGAGCGCGCTTTTCAATTGATTGCCCGGCCCACTCCAATTGCGCCACCTTGGCCCGCGCCAGCAACTGCGGCACACAGAGCGGCTGTGTCTTGTCGTAGCTCCCCTGCACTTGTCCGGTCGCAGGATCAATCGAAGGAATCGTTTCCACCATGAGCCCTGTTGCAACCATAGCTGAGATTCTATCCGACTCTCACCGAAACCTGTAGCTCCCCTCGCCCGGGGCGTCAACATTCTAGAAAACAACGAAGAACTCGATAAAGCCCTAACCAACTACAAAATCCCTCATTTCTTCGAGATTTATGAAGGAACGCCTTTGCGGGTGCGGGTTTTCTGTCCCGACCTCTATTCCCTTTTCTTTCACACCCGAAACCCTTCCTCATGCTCCACCTTTAACATGCACAACCCCTGAGGCGGAGCCGTCGGCCCCGACTTCGACCGATCTTTCATCTCAAATAATCTCTCCACGTCCCGAACTACCAGCTTCCCTCGACCCACTTCAAGCAGCGTTCCCATCATCTTGCGCACCATGTATCGTAAAAACGAGTGCCCATAGACGGTAAACCACAACTCTTCGCCATCTTCTGTTCGCTTCAACTCCGCCGAATAAATCTCCCGCACCATGTTCCGTTCTTTGTCGTCGTCTTCCGAGCCCGTCGACGCTGCAAAGGAAGAAAAATCGTGCACCCCCACAAATCGAGCCGCCGCCAGCTTCATCGCCTCTTCGTCGAGCGGAAACGGATAGTGCAGCACGTATCGCCACAGAAACGGCGGCACCACTTTGCCCCGATACACCCGATACCGGTAAATTTTTCCTTTCGCGGAAAAGCGCGCGTTAAAAGCGGGCCCTGTCTCTTCCGCTGCCGTAATCCGTATGGACATTGGCAGCAACGCATTTAGCGCGCGCTGAAATTCTGCCGCCGACAGTCCTGATTCGGTTCGGAAATTGGCCACCTGGCCAAGCGCGTGCACTCCCGCATCCGTGCGGCCCGATCCGTTTAGCTGCACTTCTTCCTGGGTAAGGCGCCGCAGTACCGCCACGATTTCGCCCTGTATTGTCGCTTTACTTTTCTGCATTTGCCAGCCGTGGAAATCAGTTCCGTCGTAGGCAATGGTGAGTTTGAAATAGCGCATGAAGAGCGAATCATCCCGCGCTAGGACGCGGTCCGCGCGAACCGGCTGCCCGGCTTCAATGCAACCGATCCTTGCCGGCACAAGGGGCAATCTTCGGGCTCGTAGCTATCAATCGGCAAACCCAGCAACGAGCTTGATTCCACCGGGAATTCAATCTTCCCGCCGCTGCGATCGATGAGCGCTCCAACAGCGATCACCCGCCCGCCCGCTTCTTCGACCACATGGATTGCTTCCTGCGTGGATCCGCCCGTAGTCCACACGTCCTCAATCACCAAGACATGCTGGTCGGGCTTTAACTGGAAGCCGCGCCGCAGGGTCATCGTGCCGCTCGCGTCTCTTTCCACAAAAATCGCCGGAACTCCGCCGCCCAGAGCATCGTTTGCGGCTGGCAGCGCTCGCGCCACTTCCTGCCCTATCACCACGCCACCGAGCGCCGGAGAAACAACGACGTCGATCCTGGCATCGGAGAACAAGGCCGCCAGCGCTTGCCCGAGCTTTTCCGCAAATCGAGGATACTGAAGCACCAGTGCGCACTGCACATAGGTTCCACTGTGGAGGCCACTGGACAACTCAAAATGACCGTGGCGGATGGCACCTGCAGTTTCAAACGTTCGGATAATCTCTTCTTTTGTTAACATGGTCAGGCTAACCGCTATCGCTCCTAAGCGTCGAAATGTCAGCAGCCTAGCTGCCAGGGACCTCGTTGTCAAATTAATCATGCCCCTGATAAACTTCTCGGTCCAGGTTTATGGTGCTCGGTCGGTTCCGGTACACTCTCGGGCACAATGTTTTTAATGATTAAACCATTTCGATTGAAACAAATTGCCTGCCCCTGACGTTTTAACCATTAGGGCTGCAAATCGCGTTGTCGGCGAACTTAATCCATCTGTATCGTGAGGGAAACCTATGAAGAAGCTGTTCTTCCGACCTCTGCTCGCCGCTGTGTTGGCTGGCACCTTAGCCGGAGGGCCTGTCGGTCCACTGTTTGCTCAGGAACCGGCCCCGAAATTGCCGCCGCCGCAAACGCAAGCTGCCGCTGCGCAGGGCGGCGTACCCGTCTCTCTGGGTGTCTCGAAATTTGACTATTCTAAGCCTCCGAGCTATTTCCCCAATATCATTAAGCCTTACGAAATGCAGACCGTCGCCCCGGGGGAGCTCACAAATTCCCCTCGTCTTCAGCAGCTCATCCGCGAAGGTAAGTTGATGCTGAGTCTTCAGGACGCCATCGCCCTTTCGATGGAAAACAGCATGGACATCGTTGTTCAGCGCTACAACCCGTGGATGGCTGACGCCGGTGTCTTGAAGACCAAGGCCGGTGGCTACAGCTACGGTACGCCTCAAAGCCTTTCCGCCGGGTCAACTGCGAACCTCCCGAGCCTTCTCTATGACCCCTATATCGTCCAATCGTTCTATTTTGATGACCGCACTACGCCCGTCAACAACCCTTTAACTTCCGGAACCGGGGTGACCGGAACTGCCATCAATAATCTGGGAATATTCTCATTGACTTCTCACACCGCGCAATACAACACTTCGTTCCAGAAGAATTTTGATACCGGGACGAGTATGTCGGTCGCCTGGGATAACAATCGAGCGTCTTCTAACGCTGCAAACTTTTTTAATCCCTACGTGCAATCCTCCTTGGTGCTGAGCTTCCAACAACAACTACTGGCTGGTGCCGGCCGTTTCGTTAATCGCCGGAACATCATCATCGCTGAAAACAATCGCAAGATCGCCGATCTCGCCTTTGCACAACAAGCGATCACCACCATCACCAACACCATTACCGCGTATTGGGAACTGGTCTATGCGCGCGAGAACGTCAAGGTTCAACAGGAAGCTGTTACCGTTTCCACCAAACTGTATAACGATAATAAAAAGCAGCTCGAAATTGGAACGATGGCGCCTCTCGACGTAACTCGCGCCGAATCGGAACTGGCAACCGACAATCAGAATCTGATCGTCGCACAAACCACCCAGTTACAGAATGAACTGGTGCTGAAGAATTACATTTCCAAAGATCCGTTAGCTTCTAACCTAATCAACGTCGAAATCGTCCCCACCGACAAACCCGACAGCCCTACTTCCGTCCAGACCACCACGTTTGAGGAAGCCGTCAAGGAGGCTTTTGCCAAGCGCCCTGATATTCAGGAGCAATACTACAATTTGAAAAACGCAATCGTGGACGTGCGCGCCACCAAGAATGCCCTCCTCCCTACAGCTACCTTGAGCGCCCAGTATGGTCCTTCGGGATTGGCCGGTAATGGTTTCATCTACGGGAAGACCGAGGTATCCGGAAGCAGTGGCTTGCCGGTTGTTGACGCAAACGGTGTGATCATCCCGAATACGTTTGTCGCTGGGACAACCACCCCGATCGTGGGTACGACGACCGCGGGATTCGGTGGCGCGCAAACCGCAATTTTCCGTAATAATTTTCCGGACTACAACGTTTCCCTGAACCTTTCGATTCCCCTGCGTAATCGCGCTGCACAAGCCGACAGTCTGCACGCTCAATTGACTGAGCGCCAATTGGAAGCGCAAACCCAGCAGATCAAGAACACCGCGCTGCTGGACGTGCGCAACACCACCATTGCCGTCGAACAAGGTCGTGCCCAGGTGCAAGCCGCCAGCAAAGCACGTGAATTGCAGCAGCAGACTTTCGATGCCGAGGACAAGAAGTACCGGCTTGGCGCTTCCACCGTTTACAACGTTATTCTCACCCAGCGCGATCTGATCACCTCGCAAGGTACCGAACTGCGGGCCTTGGCAAATCTTGCAGAAGCGAAGG
>DATFZN010000139.1:0-12185 GCA_035314425.1 Candidatus Acidiferrum sp.
AGTCACGAAAAACGATATCAGTATGTATGCAGGGCCCTTCCAACTGCCTATCTGAAGGTGTCAAGGACGTAAAGTCGCGGGTAATTCAGGGGTGTATCACTTTTCCCCACCCTGTAACCATACCCGTCAAGAAAAGGTCTATAGAGCTGCCCGCTTTCCGTACGAGCTGTTTTAAATAGATAACTCATTATGTATGGAGTTTTATCTTTGAGCGAGAAGTCGAGTCTTCCTAATTAATTACTCATTTAAACGAAAGTTTGGCAATGAACGCTTGAACCGGACGTTCCTTCACTTGACGCATCAATCTACTTTATGACATAAAGCACCTCAGGGGAGTTTCTGATATGGACAAAAGACACTTGCTTCTCCAACGGATTTTGATGGGACTGTGCGTGTTCGGGGCCGCGTCTGGCGCCTGGCTATGTCTCGTGGAGAATATTTTGCGGCATGACCGCTACCAGGCGCGGACGCTGATGGACGGGGGCATTGTGGCGCTTAGTCTGCTTACAATGGCATTCCTGTTCGGGTGGAGACAGAGAGGTTTGCCGTGGATTATGGCGCTCGGAGCGGTTGCCGCGCTCTATCTCGGCGCTTCTGCCATCACGCACACTTTTCGGGCTCTGCACTTCGAGGGCTACGTCATAGTGATTGGCACGGCATTGGCTGCGCAGGGCGCCATGACGCTCGCGGTAGTTGGTCGCTTGCTTATTCATCAAGACTGAGGCGCTCTAAAGTTGTGAAGAGAACTTCGGCATTGCTGTACCCTTCTCGGGGTCTCGCAACTTAAGCTAAAATGACCTCCATGAAACTAGACGGCAACACAATTCTGATTACAGGGGGCGGGTCCGGAATAGGCCGAGGACTGGCCACAGAATTTCACAAACTGGGGAATCAAGTCATCATTGCGGGGCGGAGGGCCAAGGCTCTCGAGGAGACGACTGCAGCGAACCCGGGGATGAAGTCAATTGTGCTAGATCTTTCGGACGCGAACAACATCCGCCTATTTGCGGCACAGATTGCCAAGGAGTATCCGGCGATGAACGTGCTTGTCAACAATGCGGGCATCATGCGGGTCGAGAATCTCAAGCAGCAGCAGAGCGACCTAGCAGATGCGGAAACGATCGTCGCGACCAACCTACTTGGTCCGATTCGATTGACCGCGGCGTTGTTGCCCCTGCTGCAAAAGCAGCCTGCGGCCACCATCATCAGTGTTTCTTCGGGACTGGCTTTTGTCCCGCTGCACACCACGCCGACCTATTGCGCCACCAAAGCCGCGCTTCATTCCTATACGCAGTCGCTTCGCTATCAATTGAAGGCCACCGGGATCGAGGTGCTGGAACTTATCCCTCCCTACGTGGCGACTGACCTGCTCGGTGGCAGGAGTGATGCGCGGGCCATGCCGCTTGACACCTTTATCGCTGAAGTAATGGCAATTCTCAAAGCGCAGCCCGACGTAAAGGAAATCTGCGTCGAAAATGTGAAGGGTCTCCGCCTAGCCGCCGAAAGAGGTATCTACGACAAGGTCTTCCATGGCTTGAACGCCTCAGCCGTGCACAAATTCGATAGCTAGTCCGGGCTAACCTAGGGCTAACCTGGGTTCACTACCAGCAGCGCAAAGCCGTCGTAGCCCTTTTCGCCGACGGTTTGGATTTCGGTGGCACTCACGCGGGATTCACCCTCGAGCAGATCGTTGAAGCGGCGGACGCCTTTGATATTTGGGTCCTCGTTTTTGGCGTCGATCACGTGTCCATCCCGGATGATGTTGTCGACGACGATCGCCGTGCCGGGATGCGATAGCTTCAGGGCCCATTCAAAGTAAAACGGGATGTTGCCTTTATCTGCATCGATAAAGATCAAGTCGAACGGACCGACTGCTTCGGCTGCCAACTTCGGCAACAATTCCAGAGCGCTGCCCAATCGGAGTTCGATCACACTGCTATAGCCTGCCAGTTCAAAATTCTTGCGCGCCACTCGAGCGTGGTTGGGATCTAATTCGAGCGTGATGATTTTTCCTCGCGCAGGCAAAGCGCGCGCCAGCCAGATCGTGCTGTAGCCGCCCAGCGTTCCAATCTCCAGAATTTTCCTCGCGCCGCACATCCTCGCCAGCAGGTGCAATAGCTTTCCCTGGGTCGGCGAAACCGCGATCACCGGCAACCCGGCGTCGCTGGCGTTGTTTAGCGCCTCTTTCAGCACCGCGTCTTCCGGCACCATTTTTTCTTTAATGTAAGTATCCACCGCAGTCCACAGCTCTTGTGCCATACCCCTTCCCTCATTCAAAATCGCCACCCACAACCAACAATAAACTCAATGCTGTGCCGTAGTCCGCCGCCGGCATAATATGTCGGCACTCCATTTACGTCCACCGTGCGATCGCTGTAGAAAACATGGGTGTCGCCAGCTTCTAGCCGCAAGGTGCTGCCTTCGCCGGGATAAAGTTCCACGATACCCCCCAGGTCCAGCACCACATTTGTGGAACGCCCATAGGTATACGACGTTTGGGAGCTGTACTCTCGGACGCTGGTTACTGCCTGAGAATAGCTGTTAAACCCAGGCCTCAGTTTGCCAAAAAATCCATAACGATTGCGCCGGATACCGCCCTTCATGCCAAACAACCCCTGCAGAATTTCGCCGCCGTCGTGCGCTCCACCGCTAGAACGGTTCTGCGGAAAAAACAGAATATCGCTGTCAAGATAGAACACCCCCCACAGCCGGTAGGAGGTAAATCCACCCAAGCCAAGATCCGTGCGCACGCCGTTCGAGGTGCCTTCGCGCAAGCTAACCATCGTGCTGAACAGCGGTCCAAACTCCCAATTGCCCGAGACGCTCCGCTCAGGTGGATTGTCGCGCAATTCTCCGGGGCGGTACGTCACGCCAAAACTCAGCCGCGTTGTATCTTCGATTTTTCCGATTGCCAATGCCGTGCTTCCGCTGGCAGTGCTATAACTTTCGTTTGCGACGCGATACGGATTTCCACTGATATCAGCGCGTAACGCCCAGCGCGGCTTGAGGAAATACTCCATTCCGCCGCCCAGATTCAACTCAAAATAGGTGGGAGCAAACGTCTGGCTCTTGTGGTCATACACATCGCTAAAATGCAGCAGTCCCGGCCGGATGAAACCGAATACCGAGAGCCGCCGCGTTTCGATGACCTTGGCACGCAGACCAAACACGGCTTGGAAGGTTTGCCCACCCTGCACAAGGAATAAGGAAGCGGCGTGCTCCGGGAAATAATCGACTTCGCTTTCCCACGCCAACCGTCGATTGAGATTCCAGTCCAATCGTGCGCCAAAGCCGGGGAAATTCTTGCCGCCGCCACCGTCTGGCGTTTGCCGGATGGTGGAAAATTCTCCGGCAATTTCAAAACGCGTGTAGTGATCCTGCCCCAGGCCAGTTCGAGCCCCCAAAAGTGGCGCCAGCACGATCAAGGCATAGGCAAAGGTACGCTCAGGCAGTTTTGCGGTATTCATCGTAGGCCGCCAGATAGCGATCCACATCCTTGCGCCGCAAATAGTACGGTGTGGATTGGCGAATCTTCGAAGGCAGCCCGCCGCGAATTCTGATCTTCTTCTCCTTCCACATCCACATTTCCAGTTCCGGCATTTTAGCCGGCACGACAGTCACGGTAGTGATGCCGCAACGCATGGCCGGATCGGCCGAGGTCCAACTCACCGCACCACGTGCCACCATTTCAGTCAATAGGTAATCGGCCATTTGCCGGTGGCGCTTCTCAATGCGTTCCATCCCAATCTGATCGGCAAATTCTGTCGCGGCACGCAATCCGCAAAGTGCGGGCACGCTGGAACTGCCGATACGCTGGAATCGTTCGGCTCGGATTTTTTGGTCATCCCAGCCTTCCGTTGCGATAGTGCTCCACAAGCGATCGATTTGGTCGTCGCGCACGTAGAGAAACCCCGTGCCCTTCGGTGCCTGGAGCCATTTGTGCGGGCTCGACGAATAGAAATCGCAGCCGAGATCCTGAATATTCAGCTTCATCATTCCCGGCACGTGCGCACCGTCCACGGCGCTCAGAATTCCCTTCGACCGAGCCAGCGCCGCCAACTCCTTGGCGGGAAGCACGACGCCCGTAACCGTGGTGATGTGGCTGAAGAAAATCACCCGCGTGCGCGGAGTGATTGCTTCACTGAACAGATTCAATACGCTCGCCGGATCGTCGACTGGCTTGGGCAGCGTCACCTTTTTCACTACGATGCCATATCGCTTGGCGCGAAGGTTCCACGGGTGTTCCCCTCCGGGATGTTCCTGATCCGTCATCAACACCTCGTCTCCGGCTTTCAGATCGACTCCATTGGCGATGTAGCTGTTCGCTTCCGTAGCGTTGCGTACCAGCGCGAGTTCATCGCGTGTGCAGCCAACAAATTGCGCCAACGGATCGCGAAACTGGTTCCACTTTGCGTAACCCCAGATCGGATAATCTTCAGGATCCGGTTGCGCCAGCCGCTCGGAATCGCGATAACCATCAAACACCGCGCTCAACACCGGCACCGGCGAAGAACCCACCGTGCCATTGTTCAAATAGACTTCGTCTTCGGGGATAAGGAACTGCTTGCGGATCTCGTTCCAGTACCCTTCCTCGTCCTTATCGTAAAGGGCGTGGTCTGGAAGCTTGTCGGGTGCCTGGCCCAGCATGTCCTTGCAAACTGCTGGGAAGTTCGCACTGCTACCTAGAGCTGCCGCTCCCGCAAAGGAAATGAGAAATTCTCGCCGGTCAAACATTGATCCACCCACCTTATGCCGTTCCATTTCATCGAGCAGAAATTCAGGGTTTACCAGTATCAGAATTTATCAGCAAACTGCGAAGTGAGTTGCCGTTTTGCTATCGGAGAAGCAACAGAAAAATTCCATTGCTCACCTTTTCATCCAGGAGTCCGATAGACTGGATGAGCGGCAATTCTTAGAGAAGCAGAAGTGTGTGTGCCCTCTGGCGGGAAGTCAAGGATTCCAAGCTTTGCGCCGGCCAACCTGTATCCTAATTCTGAAGGCGAGTGGCGCGCTATACTTGCAACTCCCAATCGATGACGGATTCGATCGAGGTTTTTTCACCGAATGCTTCCGCGTGCTTACGCTAGGGCGCTTCTGTTGCTGTTGAGCTTAACTGAGGGGATCACCCCTGCGGGGGCCCAACTCGCTAGCGGCAGTCTGCGCGGCACTGTACAGGATCCGAGTGGCGCTCGCGTCACCGCTGCCACAATTAGCGTCAGCAATCCTGAAAAATCGATTTCCCGAGAAGCTTTTTCCGACGGGCGAGGCGAATTTCGCATTGACGATCTCGCGCCAGGCGCGTACGCGGTTACCGTCAACGCTCAAAATTTTGCCGACGCGCATTCCTCCGTAATCATCGCGGTCAGCTCTGTACGCGGAATTTATGTGGTCCTCGAACCGCAAAGCGTCAGCGAAACAGTCCTGGTTACGGCCCCCCGATCGATTACCAGCGAACAGCTTGATACCGCCAGCGCCACCCATAAGGCCGTTATTTACCGCCAGGATTTGGCCGATATTCCCCTGGCCGCGCGCAGCTTCGCCAACATTTCCTATCTTGCACCCGGCACGGAGCCCGTCGAACCTTCCGATCCAACCAAAGCGCGCATCACCGCCGTTTCGACTGGCGGAAGCTCAGGATTGAACAATGAAATTTCTGTCGATGGCGGAGACAATTCCGACGATTACATTGGCGGTTTCTTGCAAAATTTTTCACCCGATGCCATTCAGGAATTTGCCTTTCGCACCGCGCAAACCGACGCCGACACCGGGCGCACTACTGCGGGCTCGGTCGTCATCACCACGCGCAGCGGCACAAACGAGTGGCACGGAGAAGGGGCGGTCTATATTAGAGCCGCCGACCTAAACGCCCGCTCTCCCATCGATAATCCCCCGCCCAATCCCAAGCAGCCATTCGCTCGCCAAAATTATGTAGCGACGCTCGGTGGCCCAATTCTGAAGGATCGTCTCTGGTTTTTCAGCTCGCTCGAATATGTTCGTGAAAATGCCAGTATTGCCTACAGCCCTCTGAGCATTCAGCAATTCGATGCTCTGGCGCAGTTGGCTGCGATGGGATTGATACCCGGCGTAAAGTCGATCAACGTTCCCAATACTGTAGCGGTGCCTTTCCGTGATTATCTCGATACGTTTCGTTTGGACTGGGCGCAATCGGAGCGCTCGCGCTGGTTTTTGCGCGCGGCGAGCGATAGTTACACCACGCGGAATTCGCTGGTCGAACAGGGAGCGCTACCGTCGACCGGTTCGACGGCGCACAACAATTACTTCAGCTTCGTTGTTGGCCAGCAATTTACGTTTTCATCCGCGTGGTCGGGCTCGCTGATGCTGAACGCCAGCTTTCTCCACCTCACCCAATCGCGAAATTCAAATCTGGGGTTTGCCCTGGCGTTCCCGTTTACGACAACCTCGAGTTCCACCTCGGGATTTGAAACCTACGGTGACAATCAGTACGTTACGGCCATCACGAATTTTCCTATTTTGCGCAATCAGGAGAAGTATCAGGTTCGCTACGATGTGAGCCATGTAAGCGGCAGCCATTCGACCCGGCTCGGCGTGAATTTCGTGCACGAACCGGTTTTAAGCGGCGCACTGACCGCAAACGCAGAAACACTCGTCAGCTTTCCCGAGGACCCCACCTATTACCTGAACAACCTGGCAGAATTTCCCGTCGATTACGCGAATGGAAGTGTTTCGAAGCCTGCCGGGGATGGCAGCTTTTCGCAAAACGTGCAGCGGCTGGGATTTTACGCAGAAGATTCGTGGCGAATTAGCTCCGGGCTGACCCTAAATTACGGGCTTCGCTATGACACAACGTTCGGATTATTTATCGCTTCTGGCCACGATCAGAGTTTCAATCCGGCCCTCGGCACCGGCTTAGTCAACGGCATCCCTCACGATTACCGCAAGGCATTTGCGCCCCGATTGGGCGTGGTGCAAACCATCGGATCTAGGCGAAAGACGGTTTTTCGCGGTGGAATCGGAATGTACTACGACGATCTCGCGCAAAACGGTTGGGTGACGGCGTTCCAATCGGTGAACGCCGGCAGCATCGCGAACGGCCCGATCACCCCTTCGCTGATTGATCCGAACTACCACACGCCCTACGCCCTGCACGTCACCGCCGGGATCCAGCACGAAATTTCCAGGAATTGGCTCGTCAGTGGCGATTTTACGTTAGAGACCGGAATGCACGGGTATCGCGACTATATCTATCCGCAAGCGAGCGTGTTCCGTTCCGACAATCGCTCGAGTTACAAGGGGCTGGGACTGAAGTTGCAGGGAAATGTGACCTCTTGGGCGCATTTTGACGCGGTTTACACGCTTTCGAAGGCGCAAACCTGGGGATGCGTGCTTGGCGAGCTGTTTGATTACGTCAACGGCGTATGCAATCCGCAGAATGCGTTTGCCCCGGGGGACTACGGTCCTTCGGGAGAAGATGTTCGCAATCGCTTTGTCCTGGCCGGCACGTTTCAATTGCCCCATGGCTTCCAACTCGCAACCCTGTTTCAAGCAGAGAGCCCTAGGCCACTTACCTTGACGACTCCGCAGGGTGGACGGGCGGTAGTAAACGGTATGGAAACTACGCTCGACGAGTTACGCGGCACCTCTTACATCCAAATGGATCTGCGAGTCAGCCGTCCGTTTACAGTGCACGATCGATTGGCGATCACACCGTTTGCAGAATTCTTCAATCTGTTCAATCGTGACAATCCCGGTGCCAATTACGTTACCAGCATTGCTGCTCTGCCCACACCGGTAAACAGCCTAGCCAATGCCACAGCGTTCTGTTTGAATCCCGCGTGCACCATCACCCAGCCCATCACCAGCCTCAACCAATTGCGCTTTCCCGCAGGTGCGCTGGGCGATTTTTTTGGGCCGGGAACGACTGTGGGCATACCTTTTGCGGCGCAATTGGGAGTCAAAGCAACCTTTTGATCCGCAAGCGCGTAGCAGTGGGGAAGCGAGCGAGGGAACCATGCGGACATGCCCGCGTCGCTCTTGCATCTAGAAGGCAGTCCGGGTGGCGACACCGTCCCTTACCGGCGGTACAATAGGGACTAAAGGTAGGGACATTTGTGTTTGAAAATCTGACCGACCGGCTGCAACGAACATTTAAAAATTTGCGCGGACAGGGCAAGCTCACCGACGAGCACTTGGAAGCTGCGCTCGGAGAAATTCGTGAAGCTCTACTGGAAGGCGACGTCAATGTAGGTGTTGCGGACGAACTGCTGAGTAACATCAAGGCCAAAGGCCTCGGCACGGAAGTCATGCTGCAGCTTTCGCCAGACCAGCAGGTCATCAAGATTGTTCGCGACGAATTGCTAAACCTGCTGGGCAAGCATGCCAAGCCGCAGTTTGCTTCGCGGCCTCCTTCGGTCTGGATGATTGTCGGTCTGCAGGGCTCGGGTAAAACCACCACCACCGGGAAATTGGCGAAATGGCTGACGCAGCATGGCCACCGCCCGATCGTTGTTTCGACCGACGTTTACCGTCCAGCCGCGAGGGAGCAGCTCAGGCAAGTCGCAAAATCCATTGGCATTTCCGTGTGGCCTGCGACCGACACGGATAAGCCGCTCGAGATTGTTCGCGGCGCGATCAAGGAAGCGAAGCTGTCGGCGAGCGATGTTGTGCTCGTCGATACGGCGGGACGCTTGCACATTGATGATGAGTTGATGAGCGAGCTGTCCACGCTAAAAAAGGAATTGCAACCGAGCGAAATGCTATTCATCGCAGACGCCATGGTTGGGCAAGACGCGGTTCGGTCGGCAGGAGAATTTCATAAGAGGCTGGGCCTTACAGGAGTCATCCTCACCAAGCTAGACGGCGACGCTCGTGGTGGAGCGGCTCTTTCTATCGGCAAGGTTACGGGCGCGCCGGTGAAGTTCGTCGGCCTTGGGGAAAAATACGATGCGCTAGAGGGTTTCTATCCAGAACGTATCGTGTCGCGCGTGCTGGGCATGGGCGACATACTCTCGCTGATTGAAAAAGCGGAAGGTGCCTTCGATAAAAAGGCGGCGATGGAACTCGAGCGAAAACTGCGCAAGGAGGAGTTCACGCTGGAAGATTTTCGCGATCAATTGAAGCAGATTCGCAAGATGGGGCCTCTCGAGCAACTTGTCGATATGCTGCCGAAGATCGGGCCATTGCAGAATATGCCGAAAGACGCACAGGTTGACGAGAAAAAGCTCAAGCAGGTCGAGGCGATCATCAATTCCATGACCAATGAAGAACGCCGGGACCATAACGTGATCGATGGCAAACGTCGCAAGCGCATCGCCAAGGGCAGCGGCACTTCGGTGCAGGAGGTGAATCAAGTGGTGAAGCAGTATCTGCAAATGCGCACGATGATGAAGCAATATGGGGCGATGGCTGCCCGCGCCAAGGTGAAGGGCTTCGGCAAGCTCGCCGGTCTCGGCTAGATGTGATAAGAAGTATCGCCGCGCCCGATGGCAGAGATTTCCCCGATTTGGCCAGACTTTCCTGCGTAGTCCACATTTGAGCATTCGTTCTACGGTGACGAGAGGATCAGATCGGCAATTCCTTCGCCCAAAGCGCGCGGCGAACGATCTGTCCTATTGCTCAAGATAATGATCGTCAGATTATCTTTTACGTAGCGTTCGATGGTGGAACGAAAGCCCACCGACTCCCCATCGTGATATTCCCGCACACGACCTTGATAGGCATCGAGAAACCAGCCAAATCCATAGTCGACGACCTTCGGGGGCCCTTCTCGATTGTCAGTCGCGTTTCCCGGCCAGTAGTACGGCGAGCCGTCAGGCATTCTTACTGGTGTCCAGGCTTGGCTCATCTGCTGTTTATCGAGCAAAGCATAGCTCGTCAATCCGTCGTCCCACTTGGCCAGGTCTCGGACGTTGGAATAAATTCCTCCATCACCGAGTGTCGCGGAGGTTGCGCTTTGATCGGTTGGCTTGAACGTGCCGTCCTCTCTGGTATACCCGTAGGCGCGATTGGCCACTTGATTTTTGCCCTTCCCATAGACAATCGTGGTCCTCATTCCCAAGGGTCGAAAAATCCGCTTTTCCAGGAATTCGCCATAGGACATGCCGGAAACTTTGGCCACGATCATTCCCAGAATCACATAACCCGAATTGCTATATTCCCATTTCGTTTCTGGCGGGAACACCCCGCTCGTTTGCGCTTTCAGTAGCGCCAGCACCTCGGGATCTTGAATTTGATTTTCAGCTGACCAGCGTGGTCCGTGCGCTTTTTCTTCCGCTTCCATCAAAGTTTCGTAATCTGGCAGACCCGAGGTGTGGGTTAGCAACTGATAGACGGTGATTGCCCGGCCATAGGCGGGGAAATCCGGCCAGATGTCGCTGAGCCGGTCTTCATAATGAAGCTTTCCGTCATGGACGAGCAGCATCGTAGCCATTGCGGTGAATTGCTTCGTGAGGCTGGCGAGGCGGAAATTGGTGTCGGGGGTAATTTTTGCCGGCTTGCCAAATTCACGAACCCCATAGCCGCGCTCAAAAACGATCTTCGGACCCTGCTTGACCAACACCGCAAACCCCGGATCGCCGGGTTCACTCCCGCGGGCCATCACCCGGTCGATCTGCTGGTTGATGGAGCGGTTCTCTCCCGAACCAGCCCGAGATCCCAGAACCGCGACCAAAGCAATGACCCTAAGCACAAACAAGGCACCCGAACTGGCTCGCACGGCACTCCTTTGCGTAGAATGGGAGCTTACCACCGGACCGGTCTGTTCATCCGGCCGTAACATAGTTAAAGGCATTCTCTTCGAAACCGCTCGAAGGACAAAGATGGCTCGCATAAATCTCAAGGATCCGCGCTTCTATCTGAATCGCCACCTGCAGTGGATGTCGTTCAACCAGCGGGTGCTCGAGGAAGCCCGCGACACCGGCAATCCGTTGCTCGAGCGTGTGAAATTTCTCGCTATTACTGCCAATAACCTGGATGAATTTGTGGAGGTGCGCGTCGCCAGCTTCCTCCAGAAGATCGAGCACGGTGCGCAAAATATAAGCCCCGATGGCCACACTCCTTCCGAAGAATTGGAACAGCTTTCCCGGGCGATGCACGTATTTGTGCGCGAGCAGTACAAATGCTGGAATGATGAACTGGTTCCCCTGCTCGGGAAACACGGGATTCGCGTTCTGCCTATGGATCAGTTGCACCAAAAAGCGGCAAAAATCGCCAAGGCCTTTTACGACCGACGGGTATACCCAATGCTCACCCCGGTTACTGTCGATCCCTCGCATCCATTTCCCCACGTGTTGAACAAGGCGTTGTGCATCGCATTTTTGCTGCGCCGCCGGCGCAGCAAAAACGAAGCGCCCTTTTTTGGGGTACTTACCGTGCCGCGCGCACTGCCCCGTATTCTCCGCGTTCCCAACGGCGACGGGGGCATTCATTACGTTTTTCTGCAAGACTTGATTACCGAATACGCGGAAAAGCTTTATCGCGGTTACGAAATCCTCGCGTTTGCTCCGTTTCGAATCACGCGCAATAGCAATCTTTATCTGGAAGAGGAAGAAGCGCGCACACTGCTAGAAGCCATCGACTCGCAGGTTGCCCAGCGTCGAAAAGGGGATGCGGTTCGTTTGGAAATCGAAGCGGGAGCGCATCCGGAGATCATCAACCGCCTGATTTCCACTTTCGATCTGGATGAATCGCTGGTATTCCGCGTGCCGGGTGTAGTTAATTTGCAGCGGCTGTTTCAGTTGTACGATGAAACACCGCGGCCGGATTTGAAGTATCCC
Source organism: Candidatus Acidiferrum sp. (assembly GCA_035314425.1). Lineage (GTDB taxonomy): Bacteria > Acidobacteriota > Terriglobia > Acidiferrales > UBA7541 > Acidiferrum. The sequence goes on from DATFZN010000139.1 coordinate 11,754, forward strand.
AAATTTTCACCCCGGCAAATCCACGTCGGCCATGACCCGGATTCCATGTTTGAGGCTTTACGGCGCGGCGATGTTTTGCTCCACCATCCATATGATTCCTACGATCCAGTCGTGAATTTTTTGCGAGCCTCCGCGCATGACCCGCGGGTTCTTTCGATGAAGCAGACTTTGTACCGTACCAACTCCGATTCCCCCATTGCCAATGCCCTGCTCGACGCGGCTGGAAAAAAAGAAGTAACCGTGGTTGTCGAGTTGAAGGCAAGTTTTGACGAGTCTTCCAATATTCGTTGGGCGCGCAGTCTTGAAGATGCCGGCGTACAGGTCTTTCACGGAGTTGTCGGCCTGAAAACGCACGCCAAACTGGCATTGGTAGTGCGCAACGACCCCGATGGCAAGATTCGCCGCTACGCTCATCTGGGCACCGGGAATTAC
>DATFZN010000140.1:0-4864 GCA_035314425.1 Candidatus Acidiferrum sp.
TTGTTCCCCGGGTTGCCTCCCGCACAGCGAGCGAAGGGCGCAAAATCACGTGTCCAGGTTTTGCCGCCATCCTCAGTGACAGCGATCATCAGTCCGTGCGCTCCCCCGCCCCTCCAGCGATCCTGCTGGTAAATGCCCACCAGATGCGACGAATCGGCTGGATCCGCAGCCAGCCACGCTTCTGCTTCGCCGTTTTCGTGGTTTGGCGTTGCGCCGCTGCCGCCCTCGCATCCTTCGGGAAACGGGCTTGCGCCTGAAACTAGCACGGCCCGGTTGGGTGGAGGCGGCGGTGGCGGAGTGCTGCTTCCTCCGCCGCAGGCATCGAGGCAGAGCAAGCAGAGCGCCACTGCGAATGACATGGAAAGTAGTTGCTTCCGGGAGATGTGTCCCATTTCGATACCTCCCTGGCTGAAGCACTCCACAGTGATAATGCGCAAAGATTCTCGGATTCTGTGGGTTTTCTGTCAAGTGAAAGTGGAGTCGGCTAGTCTTTGTCTCGGGCAAGGATTCGTAGCTGTCGTAACATCGCCATTACACTCATCACGCCCTCCCACACTTCTTCGCATCGATTCGGGTGATTTCATCTAAGTTATTGATTTATAAATACTTTACTTGTAACTCCTTATTCCTCAAAGACCTGGCGAGGTAAATATCCCTTGACATCAAGTAAGAATTATGCGAAGATTGGTCCATGAGCCGCCAATCTAGCGTTAAACAAAGCATTCCAAAAGAGTTGCGGTTTACGGTCCAGCAATTCAATGACACGTTCCCGGACGATGAAGCCTGCCTTGAGCACCTGAAAGAAAAGCGGATGCCGGGAGGCGTGACGCACTGCCTGAAGTGCGATCAGGAGCGAAAGCACCACCGCGTTACCGGACGCCCCGCCTACGCTTGCGACTACTGCGGGAGCATGATCTCCCCGATGGCCGGGACGATCTTTGAGAAGTCGGCTACGTCTCTGCGTCTGTGGTTCTACGCGATGTACCTCATGGGATCGACCCGTTGCGGAATCTCCGCAAAACAGATTCAGCGCGAGACTGGCGTCACCTACAAAACCGCGTGGCGCATGTTCAAACAAATTCGCACGTTGCTCTCGGAGGACGTGCAATTGGAGGGAGACGGCGTTGAGATCGACGAAACTGGAATCGGCCCGACCACGAAGCGCCTCGGAAAATCCCCGAAACCCAAGACAACCGTCTTTGGAATGGTTGAGCGCAAGGGGCGCGTGAAAGCCGTTGTGGCTGCCGACCGCAAGAAAGACACCCTGCTTCCGATCATCAAGCAATACGTATTGCCAGCGAGCATTATTTTTAGCGACGACTATCCCTCTTACGATGACCTCACGCGCCATCGCAATGAGTACGATCATCGGCGCATCAATCACAGCGCGGGCGTATACGTCATGGGAGACGTTCATACCAATACCATCGAAGGATTCTGGTCGCTGATTAAGCGTGGAATCGGAGGTGTGTATCACAGCGTTAGTGAGAAATATCTACAGAGTTACCTTGACGAATACAGCTTCCGTTACAACCGTCGCCACTCTGGAAACCTCATTTTTCATTCGATTTTGGAGAAGGTTTCCGAGAGAGCGGAGGTGCGGCCCGCTCCACGAGCCGATCAAACGTCTGTTGAGAAATCGGCTTCATCAGAGGTTCCGTTTTAGGGAGCGGTTTCAAATACCCCGTTCTGTGCTTACTACCGCCATCTTCAGGTGTAGACTTCATGCGCCTATAGTACCGCATTCTGCCAAGGCTGCCCTATGGCTATTTCGTCGCGGCTGATCTATGTAAATATGAAAACCCGCCGGGCGAAGTTTCACTTCGATGCGCTTGAAGTGACCGTCAAGAACTGGGTTAACTCGAAGCCTTACATCGTCACCCACCATGACGATTTCGATAAGGCCATCCACGTCTGCCGGATTGAGGACAAAGTTACTCCAGAACTCATCCCCATGCTCATCGGCGATTTTGTTTGTTGTCTGCGTGCGGCTCTCGATCAGTTGGCTTGGGCTTTGGCTCATCTTGATCCCGCTAGAGCTTTTGCCGAACGAGAGGAAAGGAGAATTCAGTTTCCCATTTCCAGGCTGGACAACGGGGATTACCGCGAGCGCCTCAGCCTCTTTCCACCCGCAGTGGCAAGCGAACTCGACAAGCTTCAGCCGTATCACAGAGGGAACGCTTTCGGGGATCACCCCCTCTGGCAACTTAATCAGCTCTGGAGCATGGACAAACACCGGGCGATTCCTTGTAACTCTAACTCGTTTACTGTCGGCTTTCAGTTTCAAGGATGGCAGCGATACTTTCGACGCCTCACAGATGCAGTTGAAGTGCATTTCCCTTTGATCGAGTTTTACGAGGGTCCAGTGAATTTCGAACCAGAAGTCACCGTCGAGGTACTTTTTGGAGAGCACATGGGAGAATTCGAGGTCTCGATGGCTCGCCTCAGAGAAATAGGTGAGTTCGTCGGAGATGACGTAATCCCACAATTCACGCGCTTCTTCCCGTAAGGCCCAGATGTCAATTGAATTCATTGGAAGCGTATAATTCGCGGCATCATGCTAGCCAGCGATCCTGCCCATACTGAGTTTGTAGCCGAACAAATTGCAAAGATCGTCATGTACGTGCTCTTTGCCGCTGTCGGCCTGTACTTCTTTTTCAAGCCAAGGAAGCCGCCGAAACAATGAAACACGCTTATTGGGCTGTCGTCTGCAAAACACCTAACTGCGGCCTGATTCCCGCAAAATATGTAGGTCCGCATGAGGGAACTTTTTTCTACACTCTTCCTGATGTAGGTCCGGGTTGGTGGGAGATTCCGTGTGCTGGCTGCGGGCAGACTTATCGCTACACGCGGATCGATCTACAGGTAAAGGCGTTGGACAATCCGCCTCCGGCCGGATTTCGTGATTGGTGGTAATCGGCCCTACCTTAATCACTCGTGAACCCCAATGAACTGGCCCATCCCAATACTGCCCTGTCACGGCGTTTTCTATTATACTTGATGCCATGGGATATTTACCCCTGGCGAGAGAGAGAGCGCCAAGTCTCTGATTCCAAAAGACCGAGATCACGGGGGTCCCAACCTTTCCAATAGCGACTTCGCCGAACTCCCTTTGAAACTGGATTACAATTCCCGCATGACGAAGCCTTCCAGTAAAGATCCTCTGGTCTCCCTGGCTCGCTATTCCGAAATCGGTTTCATCATTCCGGCGGCGATTCTTCTCGGATTCTTCCTGGGCAAGCTGGCCGATTACTGGCTGCATACGAAGTGGCTCTATCTGGTCGGGCTGTTGTTTGGCGCGGTGGTCGGATTTTGGCAGATGGTACGCATGGCCATCGGCGCTTTTAAAGACAAAAGATAAGTGACGCGATCACTGATGCAGGCATGATGGGATCATCGGATGCAATCATCGATGCAATAGTGATGAAAGACAAGCGATGGATGAGCGCGAGCATTCCGACCGGCGAGCGGACACTCTCGCCGACGGTTTAATCGACGATCGCGTAATCGACGATCGCGTAATCGACGATCGCGTCATCGATGAGCCCTCAGTCTATGACCGAGCCGTTCCTCGTGTGCTGCGCAATATGCTGGTGGTCAGCGTGTTGCTGCTGGGGCCGGCATTCTGGCTCTACTGCTGGGCTGGGGTGATTGGATTTGCCTTCGGGGCCGCAGTTTCCTACGTTAATTTCAAGTCGCTGACACGGGGCGTCGAAGGAGTTGCCGACCGCATCGTCAACCGGAACAGCCGCGAAAAGGGCGGATGGATCGTTCTGCGTTTCCTGCTGCGCTACGGGTTGGTGGCAGCCGTTGCCTATGCTATATTCAAGAGTTCTTCCTTGGCTTTCCGCGGCTTTCTGTGGGGATTGTGTGTGCCGGTAGCCGCCCTGATGGCAGAGGCGGCATGGGAAGGGTATGCGGTTTTCCGGCGGACGACTAAGGGCGGTTGAGAGTTTGTCATCCTGGGCGAAGCGTGGATGTACAGACTCTTCTCGCCAACAAACTGGAGATCCCTCGCTTCGCTCGGGATGACAAGTTCTAAATAAGTGAATTACAAGTTCTAATAAATAAACAAAATTGAAGTTTTGAAAAATGGAACAGCTGACTTTTACCGCATTTTTGAATCGTCTGATTGGCCCGCAGGTACTGGCCTTGCTGCAGGCCCTCCATATTCATCCAAAACATCCGGCGACTCCGATCTCCAATAGCTTCGCGATGGAGTTGCTGGTGGCGCTGCTGCTGACGATATTTTTTATTGCCGTGCGTGCCAGCCTTTCGGTGGAGCGTCCGGGCGGGTTGCAGCACGCCATGGAAGGCATTTACGGATTTGTCGATAACATGGCCGAAGAGGTGATCGGGCATCATTCGTCGACGTATGTGCCCTACCTGATAACGCTCGGTATGTTTATTCTGGGTTGCAATCTGATTGGGCTGGTGCCGGGATTGGAATCGCCGACCGCGGTGCCGATCGTCCCGCTCGGATGCGCGCTGCTCACCTGGTTTTACTACCACTTTCAGGGAGTGCGAACCAACGGGCCCTTCGGATATTTGAAACACTTTATCGGGCCGCAGGACAAAGAGATGCCTGTGGTCATGCGGTTGTTCTTGCCGATCCTGCTGTTTCCGATCGAGGTATTCAGCCACCTTGCCCGCGTCATGTCCCTGACCATCCGTCTTTTTGCCAACATGTTTGCGGGCGAGATGGTCACGCTGGTGTTCTTTTCCTTGATACCGCTCGGCATTCCGGTCGTGTTCGAGGGACTGCACATCGGCGTCTCCTTCATACAGACTTATATTTTTGTGCTGCTCGCCTGCGTGTATCTGGGCGAGGCGACCGGGCAGGAACACTAAAAGAGGTCTCAGG
>DATFZN010000141.1:0-43912 GCA_035314425.1 Candidatus Acidiferrum sp.
TTAAAGGTGCGAGGATTGTTACGGAGCCGGATTTTAGAGCGGCGAGCGCCAACGCAATTGCCGGGAAACTTCTCAGAGAGCGCCCTAAACTGTAGCACTGCCACAACGAACGAATCCAAAGAAAAAGAGTTTGGAAAAAGATCAGCGGCCTGGCACTGCGGTGTCCTTACGGATTCGGCGGAGCTTGCAACGGAGGCTGTGGCTGTGGATTCGGGTCGGAAGGCTGGCCCGTCGGATTGTGAAATTGGCTGTTACTGCCGCTAGGATCACTGGGGGAAGGAGCAGGTGGAGCATTGCCCGGCACGCCGAGGGGGTTCGCGTTGGGAGTCTGCATCGTCGAACGTGCGCCGGTGAGGGGATCGACCGAGGGATCCCAAACAAATTCGAACTGCAGATAGTTCTTGGCTTTTTCATACCAGATGATCGACTTCTTATTGATTTTGCTGCCGACACCGATGATATTCCCGCCGATGATAGTGCCATCGCTGAGATTGGCCGCTTGCAGCGACTGCGGATCAAGCGAATTGGGATCGTCTGTTGGGCCAGCCTGGCCATTTAAATTTGTGGCTGTGGGCTGAGCACCAGTAGGGGTCGTGGGATTGGAATTATTTGCGGCGGCTGGGTTGTTGCCGGAACCAAAAGAGCTGGCTGAACCAAATCCATTTGCGGAACCGAACATCGACGAAGAGCCTGGTACACTCCCGGTGGCGCTTCCAAATGCGCTTGTCGCTTGACCCACGGCATTCGTGGCCCGATTTTTCAAGCTACCGATCAACATTCCGTTGGGGCCGACATAAATCATGCGCCAGGAACCGTCTTTGGTGTTCATCGGATCCTTGTACGCCTGCCGCATAAAACGGAGACCGGTTTTAGGCTTGTAAAGATCTTCCAGTTCTGTCGGGAACTTATGCATTTTCGTGTAGTACAGGCGAATTCCACGGACATACTGCTTGCCGCGCCAGATCATCTCCTGTTCTTGTTCTCGGCGGGCGCTAGTAATGGCGTTGCTGGCCGCCACAGCAACGGAGATGGCCATGAGTGCCAACAAAAACATGATCACCATTAGAGCGTAACCCTTTTGGCTGCGGTGGCGGACTGGGTATAGATTCTTCATACTGCGGGAGTATTCGGCGTCGATTCGATCGGGTTCGAGTTCCTCTGGTGCGTGTTGACGTCTTCGTACTCGATGCTTTCGTTGCCGATACGTAGGATGCGGATAGTATTCAAAACGGTTTCCCCCTCGCCGACGATGCGGACGTCTTCCCCATCCAAGAGGAAGGCCTGGCGAGGCCCGCCAGAGGGCAAATTGCCGTACCCAAAGAACTTCCAGGAGAGCACGGGCTTTGGTGGGGGCGGAGGAACTTGCGGGCCGCGATTCGGGTAGGTGGGCTTGGGGGCGACTTTGGGACCGCTATTTGCAACTTGTGTTGGCATTGCGCCCATGATGAAAATGTTTCGCCCAGTGCTCTTGTATTCCGTGGACTGCGCTTTATCGAGCCGGTCGAGAACACTGCCGAAATCCTGGGCGTTGATGGGAGTGTATATTTTATTGTCGAGGGAAAACCCGGTTGCCACGGGTTGTTTAGAAAACTCAAAATACCAGACCAAGAGCGCAACAATGACCAGCGCTGCCAATAGGTAGATCTGCCGAGACTGCTTTTGGTCCGCCATCAAGCCTTTCGAAAATAAGTCCGCAGGTGCAAATTCACCTTGAGAACGCCAGTCGCCATTTGCCCGGGAACGCTACTCTGGGTGTCCAACTGCAAAGAATCGACGATATAAACGCTCTTCGAGCGCTGCAATGCGTTCAAGAAACGCACGATGCTGCCATAATCCCCGCTGACGAAGGCTTCCACTTCAAGCTCGGTCAAGTTGCGCCCGGAGATCTCTTTTTGATGAAATTTCTCATCGTCGATGTTGATGTGATTTTTCTGTGCCACATCGGTCAGTTCCTGTGAAACGGCGGAATAGCCGTTCGCAGCGGATGAGAGCGAACCTTCGAACTCATCCAATTTTTTGAGCGAAGCTGGGATTTTCTTCTGAATTTCAGAAGCGCGCTGAATATCTGCCTTTACCAGGGCGACCTGGCGGGATTCGGTAGACAGAACGGTGTCCGGATTCTGGCGTGTGTCCCGCATGCGTAGGACGAAATAACCGAGCGCGGCATCGGCCAGTAGCAAGACGGCGAGTCCGGCGAGGATCAGTCGTTTCTGGAGTTGAAAGTTCATCTTTACGCCGTCGTGTACACCGCTGTAAATTCCACCATGACGGGATCGGCGCCCGGCTGAGTGGCAGCATGCTCAGAAATCAGTTCGATTTGGGAGAAAGATTTTGAGTCTTCAAAGGCTTTCAGCAGTTTCAACTCTGCCTCCTGATTCATCGCGCCGACCACAAATTTAACCGAGACAATTCCCTTCTCGAGTTTGGGTTCAATCCGGACAATGTGGACGCCTGGAGGAAGGGTGTGCTCCAAATCCATAAACATCTGGGTCCAATTGATACTACGGGCCTGAATGACGGAAGTGATAAAGCTAGCCCGGTCGACCAATTTCACATTTTCGGGTTGCGCAAAAAAACGGTCAAGTTCTGCGCGCCGGACCTGCAGCCTGGTCATTTCCAACTGCAATTGCTCGGTTCGCGCGCGGAGTTGTGTATCGGCCTTGCGAAGGCTGTAATATTGCCAGCCGAGCGTAAGCAGCAGGAGTCCGCCCAATACGCCCAAGGCGGCAGAACCTGCGAGAAAGCGGCGGTGACCGAGCAGCGGCTTGGTCGCAAGATTGAGGCGGATATTCATTTGGCTCTCTTATTCTCCCTCAACCGCGGTGCAACATCCAACCCACCAAACCATCGAGTTCGCGATCGGCCAGCGAACGCGCATTCTCGCCGATCGTACCTTCGGCCTGGGCAGCACTGAGCAGCGAACGTACTTCGCACTTAAATTCCTCTTCGAGGGGCCGAACGAATTCCGGAAGGCGGGCACCGAGTCCCGCAATGCGAACAGCCTGAATGCCCTCCTGCCAGGTATCCTGATAATACGCAGCGAGCGGAAAGACCTCTTCGAGCAACATCTGGGGCGTGACCTCGCCAACGTGAGTAGGCAATTCCGTGCAGCGATAGCCTGCCAGCACGCCTTCGCGGACAATCGCGGTGGTCAGCGAAGTGCCCGAAACGCGGGCGAGCAAGGTGGGGACTTTGTCGTCGAGCAAGGTGATTGCCGCGAGGGTCGAACTCAGTACGACCCCAGGCTGCAGCGAAAGCGTGTCCAGCAGAGATTCGTACTCACGAATGATACGAAGGCGGGCAATTCCGGTGACTACATCGACGCCATCGGCACGGGGAGGCTGGCGCATGTAGGAAAGCAGGGTTTCGTCGACTTCAAAAGGAACGCTCTTCTTTAGCTTCCACCGCAGCATCGGGATTGCTTCCGAAGCGGAACGAGGAAAATCTTCAAAATGCTGGACGAAGACGCGAATGACAGGATCAGGAAGCAGCAAGGCAGCCTCTTCGTCTCTGGCGCCAAGGCGGGTGCAGACACTGCTGACCGCGGATTTGACGGTCGCGGCATTCACAAGATTTGTTTCGATTGCCGAAGGAACCAACGAACCGGCCGGAATTCTTTCAATGGCAAATCCATCAAGGCTGCCATTGCGATGGAAGCGAACTCCAGCAACGCGGTCGACGGAAATTTCTAGAGCGATGGGCGGATGAGCCGTGCCTTCGAGCCAGCGCGTGACTCGGCGCACCAGATCGCTCCGGAAGATACCTTCCTGATAGGCGCTTGTGCTAGTCAACGAAAGTCACCTTATTGATTTCCTTCAATGTGGTCAAGCCGGCACGAATTTTACCCAGACCACTTTCACGCAGCGTAATCATACCCTCTTCGACGGCAATTCGTTTGATCTCGGAAGTGGGTCTGCGTTCAATAATCATTTCACGAATGCGGTCGGTCAAGTCCAACAATTCGCAAATGGCGGTTCGGCCGTGGTAACCGGTGCCCGAACATTCCAGGCAGCCTGCACCTTCGGCAAATACAAAGTTTTCCCATTGTAAAGGGGCCAGTCCGGCTTCGATTAATTCCGCAGGTTTGTAAATCTTCGAGCGTTTGCAATTTTCGCAAATCAAGCGAACCAGGCGCTGGGCCATGATGCAGTTCAGCGCGGAAACGAAATTGTAGGGTTCGACGCCCATGTTGATGAAGCGGCCGATGACATCGGTCACGTTGTTGGCGTGGACCGTGGTGAAAACGAGGTGTCCGGTAAGTGCAGATTGGATGGCGATCTGCGCGGTTTCCTGGTCACGTATTTCGCCGACCATGATCTTGTCCGGATCGTGCCGCAATATGGAGCGCAAGCCGCGGGCAAACGTAAGGCCTTTTTTTTCGTTCACCGGAATTTGCGTAATCCCCCGGAGTTGGTATTCGACGGGATCTTCGATGGTGACAATTTTATCTTCGTCGGTTTTGATTTCGTTGATGGCAGCGTAGAGCGTGGTGGTTTTGCCGGAACCGGTTGGCCCGGTGACCAGCACCATGCCATAGGGCTCGCGAATATAACGGCGAAACCTTCTGGTCTCTTCCTTCGAGAAGCCCACGACGTCGAGGCTGAGGCTCTGGAATTTTTCTGACAGCGTTTCCTTGTCGAGGACCCGGAGAACGGCGTCTTCGCCGTGACTGGCGGGCATGATGGAGACGCGCAAGTCGATGAATCGACCCTTATACTTCACCCGAAACCGGCCATCCTGAGGGACGCGGCGCTCGGCAATGTCCAGGTCGCTTAAGACTTTGATACGAGAAATTACCGACGAGTGCCATTCCTTGGCGATGGGCTGCATGGCGTGCTGCAGAACCCCGTCAATGCGGTATTTGACCGCGACTTCGCCGTCGCGCGCTTCGATATGGATGTCACTGGCTCTCCGCTCGAGCGCGGTGAAAATGACGGTTTCGACCAGTCGGACAACCGGGCTGACGGTGGTATCGCGCGTAAGGCGATCTCCGGAAATCGTCTCCTCGCCCTCTTCCTCATCCTTAGAGACTTGAAGCGTGAAGGCTTCGGTCGCTTGTTCAAGAACACGTTGGGACTGTTCGGTGCGCTTGAGGAGATCGCTGATTTGGCGGGGGGTAGCAACTTTAATCGCCAGCTTTTTACCAAGGAGCAGTGGCAGTTCGTCGCTCAATAAGACCTGGCTTGGATCGGCCACAGCGATGACTAAGGTATTATTTTGCGAGACGAGCGGGACGAAATTGTAGCGGAACATCAGATCGGCTTGAATGGTGCGGAAAAGCTCTGGGTCGATTCTCTGTTCATTCAGATCGATAAAGCCGCATCGATAGCGCTCGGCCAGCTTCTTTGCTTGCTCGCGTTCCTGGTTCAGGTCAACGGGACCCGCTACCGGAAAATTTGTGTCTTGAATGTTTGAATTTATTGTGGCCATAAGAGTTTTAAGCCTTTGCTATTTTGGCGCCGACGTAATGGAGAACGAGAAAATGGGCAGATACAGGGATATTAGAATGAAGGCGACCAAGACCCCCATAAATATGAGCAGAACGGGTTCAATCAGTGAAACGAGAGTGCCCAGCCTGAGACTGACTTCTTCCTCGTAAAATTCGGCAACGCTATTCAGCATGGGGGCAAGGGCACCGCTCGACTCACCGACTTCGATCATGTCCAGAGCCATATCTGGCACCACGCCGCTGGCAGAAAGAGCGGTGTGTAGCGATTCGCCTTCACGAACCATCTGGGTGGACCTTAGAACCGTTCCCTTTAGGAGGCGACTGGTGATGGATTCGGCCGATGTGCCGAGCGCGGCAACCAGTGGAGTTCCACCAGTAAGAAGCGTGGCAAGAGTGCGGCAAAACTGAGCCACTTGAAATTTTAGGAGAGTTTCGCCGATCACCGGAGTCTTAAAAAGGATGCGATCAAAGGCGACCCCACCCTGTTCGCTGCGAGACCAGAAAAATACGCCGATGGCAGAAAGCAGGAACAAAAGCAAACCAGATAAAATATAGAGCCGGTAGCCCACGGTGATATCGATAAGAAGTCTGGTGGGGCCGGGAAGTTCAACTCCAAGATCGTTATAGAGCAAAGCAAACTTGGGTACAACAGCAGTAACCAGGTACGTAACGATGACGGCAGCGACGATGATCAAGAGGACCGGATAGGCCAAGCTCGAGAGGATCTTCTTTTTGACTCCGGTACTGACCCGCTGGTAGGCAATGTAATAGTCCAGAACGCCTGAAAGGTTTCCGCTCTTCTCACCCGCCAAAATTGCGGTGGAATACACCTTTGAAAAGACGCCGGCTTCATCGACCGCTTCCGAAAGTGACTTCCCTTCCCGAACTCGATCGCGAATCTGGGTAAGGACCGGTCGAAGTTTTGGCGCGGTGGCGCGCGTGGCGAGAAGATCCAAAGAACGGAGGATCGGGAGTCCGGCTTTGATTAAAGTATTAAACTGTTGATTGAGAATGAGGAAATCGTTTCCGCCGATCTTGCGTTCCTTGCGAAAACCGAAAAATCCGCTCACCAAGCTATTGCGCGACTTGACGGAATAGATAAACAGACCGCGATCGGCAAGCTTCTGACGAGCTTCGTCGAGTGTCGCGGCAGCTTCCACGTGGGAGAAAACGCGACCGTTGGCGTCAGCGACGCGGCAAACAAATTCGCCCATAGAGATAGTCTACCTCAACCGCGCCGGACACAGGTGAGTAAGCCTTAACATCCGGTAACCACTACATTACGAGAGGGATTGTGTTTCTCGGAGCGCATACAGTCTTACTGACGGGAGACCGATGGAGTGGGTAGCAAGCCATTGACGATCACCACACCTTCGGGAGGAACGAACACGAACCAGTCCTTCGGCACGGGTACATTCCACTGCCAGTCCTTAAAGATGAACTCGTGTTCGATGCCCCCTTCCTCGGGGATGCGGATCCGGCTCAGATCGCCCGCGGGGGTAAGGTCGAAATAGACCGTGCGGACTCCGCCTGGGTCCCCGCCGTCTTTGCCGCCGAGCAAACAGCGGAAGACCGAATTGCCCGGCGCGAACGGTGGCGGGTCCGTGACGGCATCAATTTTCGAGCATAGGCGCGAGAGGCTCAGCTCTCCGGTCAGAAACGCGAGAGGCGTGCGCCAGTCCTGGCTGTTTTTGGTCAAGGTGCGAGTAGCGGTATGGTCGGCGGGGGCATAAAACCAAACGTATTTGCCGTCGACGAGGAAGGTATTCTTTTCCGGGGCTTGATAGTCCCAACGCATTTTGCCGGGGTGCAGAAAGTACACCTCGCCAGCCTCGGTTCGAGCCAGGCGGCCATCTTCTGAATAGCGTTGGAGGAAAGTGCACTGGAGACGAGTCGCATGCCTGTATTTTTCTTCGAATCGATGAAGAAGTGTGGAGCCAGAATGCGGCTCGCTGGCGGCCAGCAAAGGCCTGGAGAGTAGCCATACCCCGGGTGGGGTGAAGCCCCAGAACGCTATCAACGAGAGCACAGCAAAAATGGGCCGCATGAAGCGAGTATAGCAAGCCGCCAGCATTGTTAAGCAGAGCACTAGCGAAATCCGAAACCATGCTAATCCGCGCATTGTTCCTTAAACTGAATGGGCACCCATCCGACTACTGCTCGTACGCCGCATAAGGAGACGCGTCTGGAACTCATGGAATGTAGTGAACAGAACCTCAGAGTGGCACCAGCCCAGAGTGAGGACAATGTGGAACAGGTCGGTGTCATCCTCCTGTTTCTCCTAGCGACCGGTTGTTACGTGAATACGCTTTGGGGCGCATTCGTTTACGACGATGAGCTGCAGATTCTACAAAACCCATATATAAAGAGCTGGAAATATCTCCCGGAGATCTTTCGCACGACCGTATGGTCGTTTATCGGGACAGCGGGCGAGTCGAATTACTACCGGCCACTGATGACCCTGACCTATTTGGGACTTTGGAAGGTATTTGGCAATTTGCCGATTGGTTTTCATCTGTTCAACGTCGTGCTGAACGCCTTTGTGGTCACCTCGGTCTATTATGCAGGCCGGGAACTGTTGAAGGATCGCTGGGCAGCAATGATTGCAGCGGCGTTGTTTGCGGTGCATCCGATTCACACAGAAACGGTGGCGTGGATCGCGGCGGTGCCCGATCTCGAGGCAACCTTCTTCTTCCTGGTCGGATTTTACCTGTACGTGAAAGGGCCGGGGCCGGGATGGAAAAGGCCAGCGCTGATCGTGACGTGTCTATTCCTGGCGTTACTGGCCAAGGAACCTGCGCTGATGCTGGTGCCGGTGCTGATGTTTTACGAGCATTTTGTGCGCGAAGGAGCAGGTGAAACGCCTTTGATCGTAAAGGTGAGAAGGTATCTGCCGATGTGCATGGCTGGGGCGGGATACCTGCTGCTGCGCATCGCGCTGTTTGGAAAGCTGGCACCGGTGCTGCAGCACGCGCAGATCAGTTGGCCACAAGCCCTCTACTCAGGGTTTGCTCTGGTCTGCGAGTATTGCCGGTTGCTGTTCTGGCCGACACGGCTTTCGGCCTTTCATGTGTTCCATGCCAGCAAGTCTTTTGGCGAGCCGCGGGTGCTACTTGGCACGGCGATTGTAGCGGCAAGCGCGCTATTGGCGTGGAAGATTCATAAGCGCTGGCCGGCCGCGGCTTTCTGTGTGTTGTGGATCGGGATCACCTTGCTGCCGGTCTTGAATGCGCGCTGGATGGCCGCAAACGTTCTAACGGAACGCTACCTGTATCTACCTTCTGTGGGCCTTTGCTGGCTCGTTGGCATGGCCGTTATGGCGGCCTGGGATCGCGTGAACCAATCCGTGTCTCTGCGGGTGCCCTTGCGGGCCGCATTGTGCGGGGGGCTGGTGGCATTGCTCGTTTTGGGGGCGACCCAAACCTGGGCACGCAACCGAGTCTGGCGTGATGACTTTACCCTGTACAGCAAAACGATAGAAACCGACCCAGATTCCTACGTCATGCGCATGAATCTGGGTGTTCATTATTTCGCGGTGAGGGATTTCGTTTCCTCAGAGAGAGAGCTGCGGCGCGCGCTGGAGTTAAAACCGGATAGCGCAAATGTTCTAAATGCGCTGGGGTGTTTGTATCTTGAGGAAGGGCGCCTCGAGGAAGGAGCAAGCGCGTTCAGGAGCGCGATCGGATTTAAACCGCTGTGGACGGATGCGCATTTCAATTACGGCAGGCTTTTGAAAAAAACCGGACAAAACGAGCAAGCCCTAGAGCAGTTCCGAACGGCGGTAAGCGTGGGGCCAGTAAACGCGAGTGCTGCTCTCTACCTAGCAGAAGAGTTGGCGGAGCGGGGCGATGATCTGGGAGCAATAGCGGAATACCAAAGGTCGATTGCCCTGGCGCCCTCGCTAGCCGCCCGGAGTGAACTTGTGGACATTTTGCAGAGAACGGGACAAGAGCGCTTGGCGGAGTCCATGCTTCGGGGGATGGCGAGCGAATATCCATTTGATAGTGCCACGCATTTGCGGCTGGGGCAGATCCTCGAAAAGGATGGGCAGAGAGAGGAAGCCCGGCAAGAGTACCAGGCAACCCTTCGAACAGATCCCGCAAACGCGGAAGCGCAGCAGGCTCTGAAGCGCCTCAGAAGCCTTGCCAATTAGGGTTTGCCCGACATGAGAGGTTGGGCCGTCCGAATTCCTCCGACTGGCGGGAAGGCCCAGAACAGTTCTACTGCAAAGCAGAGCTGGTTGGTGTGGGCGCCGAACCGTTTAGGGTGTACCGGATGACCCCTGTCTGGTCGCTCGAGAAGGCGCGGTTCCCGGTATATCCCTGGGCGCTTGGAGCGGCCACAATCGTAAAGCCAGTGTTCATGGGCCCGCCGGTGGTTGAGAACGTGTAGGTAAAGG
This sequence comes from Candidatus Acidiferrum sp., assembly GCA_035314425.1. GTDB lineage: Bacteria > Acidobacteriota > Terriglobia > Acidiferrales > UBA7541 > Acidiferrum. The sequence continues at coordinate 9,849 of DATFZN010000141.1, forward strand.
TATAGCCACTCTTGAAAGACGGGTCGGAGGCCCCGAGGACATCGTCGATAATATTCTTGCCGCTCGCGCAGATCGCGCCGGTATTCAGTTCCTGGAGAGTCGCGGAATAGCCAATGTCGGGACAAGCCGAAGAGTAGGTCGTCTCGCCGGTTACAATGGTGCGCACGGACTCTGCCGCACCCGCTTCGTTCGCAGACATCTTAGATTTCATTAAATTGGGGACGGCGATGGCGGCGATGATCAGAATGATGGCAACGACGACCAACAGTTCGATCAAGGAAAAGCCATGCTCAACTCTGCGCAGCGCTTTGGGTGATCGGGCCCTCTGGGCCGAATTGCGGTTCATGCAAAACCTCACTCCGCAGGAGACCTGCACAAAAAATCAGTGTTCAACTATCTCACGAACTACCCTAGGATCAAGTGCAAGCGTAGTGCCAAGAGCGCGACCCAGGGCAAAAATTTCGGACACTCCTCTTGCTATAAAAAAAGGGGAGCCGTAAGGCTCCCCTTCTGACGTATAAGTACGGCAAACTTACTGCAACGGTGAGCTGGCGGTTGTTGGTGCAGCGCCATTCAGCGAGTAACGAATCACACCGGACTGATCGGAGTAGAAACCACGGTTACCGGTCGAGCCGATGCCCTGAGGAACTGCGGTAACAGTGTAGGTGTTGTTAACCGTCGCGCCCACAGCTGCGCCAGCGGCGGCAAAGTTATAACCAGACTTTGCACCGGCGGCCAGAGTCGGATCGATCAAGCAAGCTGCAGCAATCGTTGCAACCGTACCAGGCAGGCAACCACCAACGGCCCCGCCAAGAGCAACGAGAGTAGCCGCGTAGCCCGTGTCAGGGAAGGCAGCCGCGTACGCCACCATCGAGGTGTTGATTGTACGAACCGAACCGACAGCCGAAGACTCGTTGGCCGCCATGCGCGAACGCATGAGGTTCGGGATAGCGATAGCCGCGATGATCAAAATAATCGCCACGACAATCAGCAATTCGATAAGAGAGAAACCCTTTTGCTTCTTCATGTAATCTCCTTGAGAGTATGTATAGTGCCAGAGCACGCCTGAGGAATGTGCAAGGGGTGTGCCAATAGCCTGCAGCAGAGTACGGAAGTACCAGAAGGTCTCTAACGAATACATAAAGAAGAAGTTATTGAAAAACCATCGGATCTGGTGGTACGACCAATGCCGCTGCCCTGGCCTCCTCCCCCAGAGTATGACATTTATTGTCACTCCGTGCGTCACTAAATGTCAAAAAAACAGGGAGGCACAGCCTTCGCTCGCCGGAGGAAAACGACATTTGCCGCTGGCCAGATAGTACCGACGGGTAACTTTCAGGGGCTGAACGGAAGTGCAGGAGAAGGGAAAGCCGAGCTTTGTCCATTCCGCCAGGTAGGCAAGAAAGGCCAGTTGTCCCGGGATCAGTCCCATTGGACCGGTGCGTTAAGAAAAGCGGATGAGGCTAGGGCTGGAGTGCCGCTGGGTTCGAGGTGTTCAGCGCAAAGAGCACATTCTGCGCCAGCAGATTCGAAGGATCGAGTCGCAGCGCCGCTTGTGCGTCAGCGCGCGCGGACGCTAACTCACCGCGCTGATACCAGATTGCGGCGCGGTCAGCCCAGGCGCGGGAATAACCCGGGGAATTTGCAATTTCGTCATTTAGCAATTTCAGAGCTTCCTCGTTTTTTCCGAGCTTCATGAGCTGACCAGCCAGGTTCACGGCAACATAATCGTAGTTGGGATCGTCCTTTGCGGTCATGGCCAGCGATTTCTCAAATAGCGGCAGGGCCTCTTGGTCGTGGCCCAGACGGGACTCGGCAAGTCCATAGGAATCCCAGACGTCAGCAAAGTCCGGGTAGATTGCAACAGAGGTTTGAAATTCATGTAGGGCTGCTGCGGGGTCATCGCGGCGAAGAAATTCTCCCCCGAGGCCAGCGTGGGCTTTTGCACTTTCGGGCACCGCCCGAACGGTTGCGCTAAAAAGCGCGAAATTGTCGTGCCAGTCGCGGTTACGCACCACTGTCCGCACGGAGAGGCCGAGAAGCAGAATCGTGAGAACGGTCCATGCGAGTTTACTTTGACGTTTTTCAAGAAGCATCCAAAGCAGCGCCACCAGCAGGCAAAAACCTGCGGAAGGCAGATAGGCGAGCCGTTCACCCATAATGGTGCCTGAAGGGACAATGAGATTCGAGGTGGCTGAAAATCCGACGAGATAGATCGTTCCTGCGAGGGCCCACGCGAATTTGCGCCGAACGATAGCCCAGATCCAAAGAAGGAATACGACAATGGCCGCGAGAGCGGGGAGCAAGGTGTGCTGCCAATTGGAATAGAGGAGGATCGCATTATAGGAATAGTCCGCGGAGAGCGTAGCGGGAAAAATCTGCAGCCCTAGGTACTTCCAAGCGATACGCAGAGCGTTCACGATTCGCAACGAGGCGGGAAGGTGGGCGAGAGGGTTGTCGAGGAAATTGATTCCCTTTTCTCCGAAACGGCCTCCCTTGATTTTCCAAAACAGACCCATGTAGAGGGCTCCGGCGGCGGCGATCGAAACGTAACGAGCCAGGGGTTTGCGCTTACCGCAAAGGGCATCGCCAGCCCATGCCAGAGGCAGGAAAACGACGGCTGATTCCTTGGACATGAGAGCCAGGAGGAAGAAGAGAAGTGCCGGAATGGTTCTGTCCTGCAAATGCAAGAGCCAGGCTGCCAACAGAAACCCCGCGGCCAGCAGTTCAGAGCGACCCACGATCGAAGCGACGGCCTCGGTATGGATCGGGTGAACGGCGAACAAGAGGGCGGTTACCCAAGCGACAGTCATCCCCAAGGGCACGGTTTCCAGGAGCTTTTTCAAAAGCAGGTACAGCAATACAGTCACCGCGGCGTGCAGTAGCAAATTAACGAAATGATAGCCCCAGGCATGAGCACCGCCGGCGAACCAATTGACTGCCAAAGAAGCAAAGGTCGCTGGGCGAAAAACGTTTGCCGATTGGGTAGCTTCGAACAGCCCTTTGAGGGATACCCGAGTGACGGCCGGATTCTGGAAGATATAGAGAAAATCGTCCAAGGTGAAGCCGTTCCCTAGCGTATTTCCGTAAACCAAGGCCGTTACCGAGACCAGCAGTGCTATTCGCAATCGTTCGGTCATTTCCAAAGAGCCTTTCCGAGGCTAGTGATCCATTCTCTGTCAAAGGGCCACGCGCGTTGCAGCGCGTAAATTCCGGGTACCATTAAAGACTGTGTTTTTTAGCGAAATGGCGGAACGAGCGGTAGCTGATTTTGAGCAATTCCGCAGCCTGGGTCCGAACTCCACCCGCCTTCTCCAAGGCCGACTGCAAGTAGCGTTTTTCGGTTTCGGCCAGCATGGCTTCAAAGTCGATACCCTCGGCGGGGAAATCGGCCGCATTGCTAGACGATGAAACGGCAGAAGCAGAACTCTCGCTTTTGCTAACGGCGATGCGCTCGGGTAACACCGTGACAGAGATTTCCGGACCACTCTCAAGAGCTACGGCGCGCTCGATCGTGTTCTCAAGTTCGCGCACATTACCCGGCCAATCATACGATTCCAGCCGAATCATGGCTTGGGGCGAGATAGATTCGATGGGCTTTTCCATCTGCTTCCGGAACCGTTCGAGGAAGTGCCGCGCCAATAGCGGGATATCGTCGCGGCGTTCGCGTAGCGGGGGAACGTGGATGGGGATGACGCTCAAGCGATAAAAAAGATCTTCGCGAAATTCATTCGCGGCGATCGCTTTTTCAAGGTCTTTGTTTGTCGCGGTGATCACGCGGACATCGACGTCCAGTTCTTCGTTGCTGCCTAACGGTCGAACCTTGCCTTCCTGCAAGACGCGATAGAGTTTCACCTGCATGGCCAGATTCATGTTGCCGATTTCGTCCATAAACAAAGTGCCACCGTGGGCGGCTTGAAAGAGACCGCGACGGTTTTCATTCGCGCCGGTAAAGGCACCCTTCATGTACCCAAAAAGTTCGGATTCAAGAAGCGTCTCTGGAAAGGCGCCACAATTGATGGTGATAAAGGGAGCGGCGGAGCGTGCGCTATTTTCATGAATCGCGCGTGCAACCAACTCTTTACCAGTGCCACTCTCTCCGGTGATGAGAATGCGGCTAGTCTGTGGGGCGACCGTCTGGATCATGTCGAAAATCGCGCGCATCTTTGGACTTTGACCGATGATATTGTCGAGGCCTGTTAGACGGCGAATTTCCCGGCGCAGGTATCCGGCTTCTTTCTTCCACTTCAGACTTTCAGAAACATCTGCAACCGCTCGGCGGAGCTCGTCGACGTAATTCGGGCCTTTGATCACGAAGCGGTTCGCACCCGAATTCAGGGCGTCGACTGCGGTGTCTAGATCGGCCTGCGCGGTCATCAGCAGGAAAAAGGAGTCCGGGGCTATCTCCTTGGTAAATCTCAGGAGGTCCAGGCCCGTTCCACCGGGCATTCGAATATCGGAAATGACGATGTCGAAAAGCGAGCTCTCCAGTTTGCGCTTGGCACCGTCCACGCTACTGGTGGTCTCCACCCGATGGCCTTCTTTACGAAACGTAATTTCCAGCAGTTCGCACATGGATTTCTCGTCGTCTACGACGAGAATGTGCACCATCTCGCGCCCGATTTCTTTCGCCGCTGTTTTTGTTGCTTGCATGATCTCCTCACGTCACTCGGGGAAGCTCGACGACAAACTCAGCACCTTTTTCTTTCTCGCTGAAGACCGTAATTCTTCCGCTATGGGCTTGCACAATCTGGTACACGATGGCTAATCCGAGCCCGGTACCACCCTCAAAATTGGACTGGAGAGGCTCGAAGATTTTGGAACGCTGCTGCGGGTCCAGACCGATGCCGGTGTCGTGAAACGAAATGCGCAGCCAATCCGATTGCAGGTTGATTCCGACCGTGAGAGTTCCCCCGCCGGGCATGGCGCGCAGGGCGTTGTCACTTAAGTTCCAGAAGACTTGGCGGATTTTGTTGGAGTCGACATGGGCAAGCGCCGGCTGGCCATTGAAGTCGCGCACAATGTTGTAGCGAGTTTCAACCTCAGGCTTCATGCCGATCAGCAACAGGGTTTCATCGAGCAGCGCACGAATGTCGACATCCTCGAAGACATATGATTTTTCGCGCGAATAGTTGAGGAAGTCGGTAATGATCTGGTTCAAGCGCTCGGATTCCCTGCCGACAATATTGACGAGATGCTTTTCATCCTCCTCGAGGGGCATCATTCGGGTTAGTTCTTTGACCGCGCCGGCCATGGCAGTCAGTGGCTGGCGAATTTCGTGGGCAATCGCGGCAGAGAGTCTACCGACGGCCGCCATCCGTTCCTTTGTCGCGACTTCCTGTTCAAGCCGACGCAATTCGGTCAAATCCTGAAAGTTAAAAACATATCCGCTACGGGAGGTATCTCTTGAGCGAAGCGGGGAGACGGAGATCCCGATGAAGCGAATCTGGCCGTGAGGAGTTTTGAGCTCAACCTCGCGACGCATGGAAAGCTTATTGGGTAATCCGGACATGTCTGGCAGCCAAAATTGCGGATTGATCGAACGAATGTCCCGGCCCCGAAGCTCCGCAAAGGATCGGCCAAGGATTTCTTCTCCAGTGCGATTGAGGAGAACGATGCGTCCCTCCAAATCGGTGGTTACCAGTCCACCGCGCATCGAGTGAATGATGTCCGCGGTGAAATCCTGCAATTCCATCAACTCTTCCCTCTTTTCCTCGAGCTCTGTGCTTTTGTACCTGAGCGATTGGGACAACAAGCTTGCCAGGTAGGCTACGGCGAGAAAGCCAAAAGAATTGCTGAGGAACCACATGCGCAAGCCTTCGGTGGTCGGAGCGGCTATGGACGTTCGTGGAATGCGCCCGTAGTACGCCAACATCGTGATCAGACCAAGAGAAAAAAGGCAAAAGACCGCAGTGAGAAATGCCACCCCGCGCGAAAAAAGGATGCTGCCAACGATGATGATGAGGAGATAGAGGGAGGTGAAATAGCTATCTTGCAATCCCGTGGCGTAAACCAAACCGCTGATGAGGACGATATCGCAGACGACCTGAACGCCGCCCATCCAATTCACAGAAGGCAAGAGGCGTACCAGGATCAGGTGAAGAATGCTGAAGGTGATCCAGAGAATGACGATCGGAAGAAACAAGCGAGGGGCGCCGTTTGAAGGGACGTACTGGGGCCAAACGACCCCTACACCCAAGATCAAGGCAATCATCAGCAGGCGGACTTTGGTCAGCCATTCGAGCCATTCGCGGCGATTGAATGTTTGTTCCATGAATCTGAAGTAGAGAGATATTTCTCTCGACGCCTTAATCATAGACAGAAAATGGAGGAGCGGCGAAAATCAACCGTCCTCCATTTCCAGATTTGAATCAGTCTACTTCCCCGACAACTTGCCAATGAGAGTAAACAAGGGCAAGTACATGGAAATGACCACGCCTCCGACGACGATACCTAGGAAAACGATCATGATCGGTTCGAGGGCGGTCAAGAGGTCCTTGACCGCGGCGTCAACTTCATCTTCATAGAAGTCAGCGATTTTCTGCAACATGGCATCCATAGCGCCAGTCTGTTCGCCAACAGCGATCATCTGGGTCACCATGCCGGGAAACACCGCAGAGTCCTTCAAGGGCTCAGTGAGCGACTTCCCTTCTTCGAGTGACTTGCGAACCTGGAAAAGAGCCTTTTCTACAACGGCGTTGCCCGAAGTCTTGGCGGTGATATCGAGACCTTCAAGGATGGGGACACCGCTAGAGATGAGCGTGCCCAAAGTTCTGGTAAAGCGGGCCACGGCAATCTTCCTCATGAGAATACCCAGAACAGGAAGCTTCAAGATGAGCGAATCCATGATAAACCGGCCTTGCGGCGTGCCATACCAAACTTTTAGACCAAAGATAGCGGCGACAAGGCCGACGAGAATCAGCAGACCGAAGATACTCCCGACGAAATGGCTCATGCCGATAACGATCTTGGTCGGCAATGGCAGATCGACACCCAGACCGGCGAACAGCGAAGCGAAAATCGGAACGACTTTCCACAGCAAGAGGATGATGACGCCTGCGGCGATAGAGAGAACGCCGATCGGGTAGATTAACGCGGACTTCACGGCGGCCTGCAACTTGACGTTCTTTTCGATATAGGTGGAAAGGCGCTGAAGAATAGTGTCAAGAATACCGCCGGTCTCCCCGGCTTCCACCATGTTGCTGTAGAGCGGGTCAAAGACTTTGGGGTAGGCCTTCATGGCAGCCGACAGTGTACTGCCGCCTTCGACGGCTCCCCGCGTGCCGGTCAGGACCTTTTGAAAGGTCTTGTTTTCCTGCTGGGTCGCGAGGATTTCGAGACACTGCACCAGAGGGAGACCGGCATCGATCATCACGGAGAACTGCCGCGTGAAGATCGCGAGCTCCTTTGGTTTTACACCCCCGCCAAAGGTGGGCAGGTTAAATTCCTTACCCTTCTCGGACATTTTGGTGGCCGTGATCTGTTGGCGGCGCAGCAGGCTCTGCAATTCGTTCTTGTTGCTGGCCGCCATTTCTCCCGTGACTGCCCCACCCGAACGGTTCGTACCTTTATATGTAAAGACCGGCATATTTCCTCCTCAGCGGTCGAAAGCAAACTCGAAACTTGTTCTGGCCCTAGTGTTTTGAACCCACAGGCGCCCGACCCGTAGGGGCTTTGCCACCACCCGACTGCGATGTGGCAACTCCGCGATTGATCATGTCCTGCAATTCATCGGGATTGGACGAACGCGAAATGGCCATATCGAGGGTAATCAACTTCTGAAAATAGGCGTTGACGAGGCCCTGGTTAAACGTTTGCATACCGGTTGTCCCGGTACCGGTTTGCATGGCCGAATAAATCTGGTGAATTTTATCCTCGCGAACGAGGTTGCGAATAGCCGGAGTGGGCACCAAAACTTCCATGATCATCACGCGGCCGCGACCATCGGTTCTTGGCAGCAGGGCCTGGCACAAAATACCTTCGAGCACCATGCTAAGTTGGGCGCGAATTTGCGGCTGCTGGTGAGAGGGGAAGACGTCAATGATGCGGTTGATGGTGGAAGCAGCGGAATTGGTGTGCAGGGTAGCAAAGGTCAAGTGGCCGGTTTCGGCAATGCGCAGAGCAGATTCGATCGTCTCCAAATCGCGCATCTCACCGATCAGTACGACGTCGGGATCTTCGCGCAATGCGGCGCGTAGAGAGTTCGCGAAGGAATGGGTGTCGGCGTGAACTTCGCGCTGGTTCACCAAGCACTTTTTGTGGTTGTGGAGGAACTCGATAGGATCTTCGACCGTGATCATGTGCTCTTCACGCTCGGCGTTGATCTTGTCGAGCATGGCCGCCAGAGTGGTGGATTTGCCGGAGCCGGTAGGTCCGGTAACGAGAACCAAGCCGCGCGGCTTGTCGCACATGTTCTTGACGACGGCGGGCAGACCCAATGCATCGAAGCTCTTAATCTCCCAAGGAATGGTACGGAACACGGCGCCCACTGCTCCCCGCTGATTGAAAACATTGCCGCGAAATCGAGCCAGGTTCTTTAAGCCGAAGGAAAAGTCGAGTTCGAGATTTTCCTCGAAGCGGTGTTTTTGCGCGTCGGTGAGCACGCTGTAGGCCAGGGACTTGGTGTCGGCGGCGGAAAGCGGCGGCATGTCGAGCGGCCGCAGGCGCCCATGCACGCGCACGCGTGGCGGACTGTTGGTGGTGATGTGCAGGTCGCTGCCGCCCATCTCGATCATCTTTTTGAGCAACTCGCTTAGTGTAATGCCAGCCATCGTTAGATCCTCTCCGACTTACAAAACCGTCTCACGAAGTACTTCTTCCATGGTAGTCATGCCTAGCGACGCCTTGGTTAAACCGCTGCGTCGCAAGGTGATCATTCCCTGCTCGACGGCCTTCTTCTTTAATTCCAAAGCCGAAGCGCCAACGAGAATCAATTCACGAAGTTCGTCATTGATCTCCATGACTTCATACAAGCCGGTGCGGCCTTTGTAGCCGCCCTTGTTGCAGGTGGAACAACCTTTGCCGTGATAAATTTTCGTGGTCTTCACTTCTTCAGGAGTGTAGCCGGCATCGATCAGGGCCTGTTGAGGTACTTCCAACTCCTCCTTGCAATTCACGCAGATGCGGCGGACCAAGCGCTGCGCACAAATCAGGTTGACGGAAGTAGCGACAAGAAATGGTTCGATACCCATGTTCATCAAGCGACTGATTGTAGAAGGGGCGTCGTTGGTGTGCAGGGTAGAGAGCACCAAGTGGCCCGTGAGAGCGGCCTTCACGGCGATTTCCGCAGTTTCAAAGTCGCGGATCTCGCCGACCAGGATGATGTTGGGATCTTGTCGCAAAAAGGCGCGAAGAGCGGCGGCGAAGTTGAGGCCAATCTGTTCCTTCATCTGTACCTGGTTGACACCAGCCAACTGGAATTCGACTGGATCTTCCGCGGTCATAATGTTGGTATCGACCTGGTTCAAGCGGGCGACCGAGGAATACAGGGTGTTGGTCTTACCGGAGCCGGTAGGACCGGTGACGAGGACCATGCCGTAGGGCTTCAAAATGTTGCGTTCGAATTTGGTGAGTGATTCTTGCTCGAAACCGAGCTTGGTCATGTCTAAGCGCAGGTTCTCTTTATCAAGCAAGCGGAGAACGATTTTCTCGCCGTAGAGAGTGGGGACCGAGGAAACGCGGAAATCCAGCTCCTTCTTCTTGCCGTCGGCCTTGTACTTGATCATGATGCGACCGTCTTGCGGCAGACGCTTTTCGGCGATGTCCAGCTTGGCCATGATTTTCATACGGCTGGTCATGGCGTCGCGAAGCTTCAGAGGAGGGCTCATGACGGTTTGCAAAACACCGTCAACACGGAAGCGGACGCGCATTTCGTTTTCGTAGGGCTCGACGTGAATATCGCTAGCGCCGCGCTTGACGGAATCGGTAAGGATTAAGTTGACGAGCTTGATGATGGGAGCTTCTTCGGCGGCCTTTTCTAGGGCGCTGGCATCCATTTCTTGTTCGTCAGCAGCCAGCTCGAGCTCCTGATCGTCGTCGACCAGGTCTTTCATCAAGTTGCTGAGTTCTTCGTGGTTGGAATGGCCACCGCCGTAAAAGCGTGTGATGGCTTCCCCGATGGCAGATTCCGAGGCCACCACCGGTTCCACGTTAAATCCGGTCATGAACTTGATATCGTCCATGGCGAAAACGTTGGTGGGATCGGTCATCGCGATGGTGAGGACAGAGCCAACGCGCGAAAGAGGGATAACTTGGTAGCGCAGGGCGGTGTCCTGGGGGATTAACTTAATGACGTTTGGATCAATTTCATAGTATTTCAGGTTGATGGAGGGCACGCCATACTGGCGACTGAGAACACCGGTGATGTCATCATCGGTGATAAAGCCCATTTTTGTCAGGCAACTGCCTAACTTACCGCCGTTGGTACGCTGAAAGTCCAGCGCTTTATCCAACTGATCCTGTGTGATCAGGCTTTCTTTAATTAAGATTTCACCTAAACGGACAGACATCCGCTGGACTCCCTCGATTCGGACTACCCACCGTCAACATAGCAAACGCCGGGTTGCGGTGGAGTTCGATTTTGAACCATCGTTGTGAATTGGCTAATACCTGTCCACCGGGCCAGGGCTTTGTTACAGCGGACAGTGGAGGATTCTTGACTTGCCGCGCCGGGCTGTCTATCTTGCGAAAGAGACGCAAATGCACTCTACGTTGACCGTTCCCCCACATCGTGAACCTTCGGCCGTCCGGAATTCGGGCGTGCGGTCGGTTTGGGCGGGTGAGAGGATGCTGCCCATACTCGAAGAATATTTCAATCTTCTTCTTAGAGTGTGCGGGCCACAAAAATGGTGGCCCGGGCGAACCCGGTTTGAAATTATCGTGGGTGCGATCCTGACGCAAAATACCAGTTGGCGGAACGTAGAGGGCGCTATACTCGCCCTGCGGCGAAAGGCATTGCTTAGGCCGGCGGCCATTGCCAAAACGAGGGTCGAAGATCTTCGGCCGCTCGTCCGCTCGTCCGGCTATTTTCGGCAGAAAGCGCGGAAGCTGAAGGACTTTGTGGCTTTTCTGGAGGCCTTCTACGCAGGTTCGTTGACAAAGATGTTCCGCACGCCAACTGAGAAGTTGCGCGGCGAGCTTCTGGCAGTCCACGGGATTGGCCCGGAGACAGCCGATTCGATACTGTTGTACGCAGGGAAGCGTCCTGTTTTTGTAGTGGATGCCTACACGCGAAGAATCCTGCAACGACACCAAATCACCCATGGGGAAAAAACCTATGAGGAGATTCGAGGGCTGTTCGAGAGAAGTTTACCTCCCGACACCACCATGTTCAACGAATTTCACGCGCTGATCGTGCATATCGGGAAGAACTTCTGCCGGCCCAAGGCACCGAAATGTTCGGCCTGTCCGCTGGCTTGTTTTCTGCCGCAACCGATTGAAGGTGCCGAATGACTCACGGAGATACCAAGTTGCGGATCCGTTTGATTGTGGGCGGCGTTTTGCTGACCTTGCTGCTGGCAGCGGTGTTCACGATGGGATCGCTCGACGTGCCGTTTGATCCCGGTTCGTGGCGCGAAATTATTGCCTTGTATGCCTTATCCAGTTTGATTACTGCCGCCCTGCTGGTGTTTGGACTGATACTGACGCGCAGCATCATCCGTCTGTGGGCGGAGCAGAGCAAACAACAGCCGGGAGCGCGCTTCAAAACGAAAATGGTTCTGGGAGCGATGGCCATTTCCTTGCTGCCGGTCATCTTCATGTTCTTTGTCAGCTATTCCCTGCTGAACCGCACGCTCGGCCGGTGGTTCCCGCGTCCGCTCGAAATTGCTTCCGAAGAGACCCAGAGATTGTTGAACGACTTTGAGCGCGGAACCTTGCCGCACCTGCGCGCACAGGGGTACCAAGCAGCGATGCACGCGACGGAAACTCCGGAATCATTTCTCTCGCACGCGCTTTCCGGAGGATTGGACGCGGTGTGGGTATACGACGCGGATGGGCATTTCCTGCGGGGCGGGATTTTGTGCGCGGACCAGCCCGAGGACCGCACTCTGGCCACCTGCACTGTCGGGGGGGTCGAAGGAGAGCTCGAGCGAGTTTTGCCGAGCGGGGTGGAGGTTTGGCAGGCAGACGGAAAAAGCTATTTCGCCGCGCGGGTGCCCGCACTTTTGGACCAACAGAAGCAGGGGGTACTGGTTGCGGGGTATCGGACCGGCCCCGAGTTCATGAAAAAATGGACGGTGATTCAGGCGCAAACCCAGGAATACGAACGGGTGAAACAAAATCTGCGGGCATTAAAACGGCAGATGCTGCTGATTCTGTTCTTCTTTACCTTATTGGTCTTGTCTGCTGCGACCTGGGTGGCGTTGTTTCTTTCCAAGCAGGTGACCGTTCCCATCCAAGCCCTGGCCGAAGGAACGCGAGAAGTATCGGCAGGAAATTTTGCCTATCAAGTGCCAGACCAAGCCCAGGACGAACTGGGGCTGCTGGTTCGTTCCTTCAACACCATGACGACCCAGTTGAGTGATAGCCGATCCCAGATTGACGAATTCACGCGGAACCTGCAGCAGGCGGTTCAGGAGTTGGAACGCCGGAGACAGCTGATGGAGACTGTTCTCGAGAATATTCCGGCCGGAGTAATTTCACTGGATGCAAGCGGGGCGATTCTTCGGTCCAACACCGCGCTGCTGCGGATGTTCGGGACAATGGAGCGGCAGGTGAATTCGCTCGAGGCTCTGCTCGGAACCGAGGCTCATCGCACAGTCCAGGAGCTGATGCGTCGGTCATTGCGAATGGGCCAAGTCTCGGCGGAAATGGAAGTTGTGGTGGGCGGGCGAGTGCGACATTTGTCGGCTACGGTGAGCGCGTTAGGCCCCCGGCGCGCGAATGCGGGCTATGTCCTGGTGTTCGACGATTTAACGGAAATGCTGCACGCGCAAAAATCGGCTGCATGGCAGGAAGTGGCTCGCCGCATCGCACACGAAATCAAGAATCCGTTGACGCCCATTCAGCTCTCCGCCCAGAGACTAAGCAGGCAACTGGATCGTCGGGACGCCGAGAAATGGTCAGTGAAGGATGCGGAGTTGATGGCAGTTGCGCGGGAATCCGCGACGCTGATCCAAAGGGAGGTTGCGACGCTGGCAGCACTCGTAAACGAATTTTCGCAATTCGTGCGATTCCCTACTGCGAAGCTGCTTCCGGTTGACGCCAACACCACAGTGCAAGAGGCCGTAGAGGTATTCTCTGACCGCCTGGATGGTGTGGTGCTGAAGACTTCACTCCAGACGGGATTGGCGCCGCTGCGGGCCGACGCGGCATTGCTGCGGAGTGTGGTCGTAAATCTGATCGATAACGCGGCGGAAGCACTGGAAAACGCTTCACTTCGGCAAATCACGGTTTCGACCGAATTGCGAGTCGAATCCGATACTGTAGAAATAGCTGTGGCCGATACCGGCCATGGGATTTCGCCACAGGACAAAGACAAACTGTTCCTGCCGCATTTTTCCACGAAAGAACGCGGAACCGGACTGGGACTGGCCATTGCAGCTCGAATTATTTCCGAGCATGGAGGATCCCTGCGGGTCGAGGACAATCAGCCACAGGGATCGCGCTTCATCATTGAGTTACCGTTGGCGGAACCTCCCTCGGTCGTCGGAGTAGACCGGTCCGCGATGGAGAACGGCAAGTGAGTTCCAAGCCAAAGATTCTGGTGGTAGACGATGAAGCGGGAATTCGGGAATCGCTGGCGTCGATACTGCGCGATGAAGAGTACGAGGTTGCCGCGGTTGGATCGGCCGAAGAAGCTCTGGGACAGATTATGGGCGGGGATTTTGAGGTAGTACTTCTGGACGTATGGCTGCCCGGGATCGATGGCATGGAAGCGCTGGGGCGGATTCAAGGAGCACCTCGTGCTCCAGCGGTGATTATGATTTCCGGTCACGGAAACATAGAGACTGCCGTGCGCGCGACCAAGTTGGGAGCCTTTGATTTCATCGAGAAACCGCTCTCCCTCGAAAAAATCATTGTCCTGGTTCGCAATGCAGTCGAGCAACGCCGCCTGCAGGATGAAAATCAATTGCTGCGAAGCGAATTGGGGCACCGCTATCAGGTAATCGGCGAGAGCGTGCCCATTAAAGCTTTGCGGCAGCAGATCGGAGTAACCGCGCCTACCAATGGGCGCGTGTTGATTTACGGGGAGAGTGGAACCGGGAAAGAGTTGGTTGCGCGGTCATTGCACGCGGCGAGTCTGCGGAACAAAGGGCCCTTCGTAGAAGTAAATTGCGCGGCAATACCGGAAGAATTGATCGAGTCCGAGTTGTTTGGACATATCAAGGGAAGCTTTACTGGAGCCAGTGAGGATAAGATCGGCAAATTTCAACGGGCCGATGGCGGAACCCTGTTTCTTGATGAAGTGGGAGATATGAGCCTGCGAACCCAATCGAAGGTATTGCGGGTGCTCGAGGAACAGCGGTTCGAGCGTGTTGGATCAAACCAAACTCTCAGTGTGGATGTCCGAGTGCTCGCGGCCACAAACAAGAATCTGGAGCAGGAAATTGCGCGCGGGGCATTTCGGCAAGATTTATTTTACCGGTTGAATGTAATTCCCTTCTTCGTCACTCCACTCCGGGATCGCAAAGGAGATATACCGATACTGGCAAGGTATTTTCTGAATGAATTTAGCTCAGAGTATGGCAAGAAGACACGAGAGCTCAGTGACTCGGCGATGGAGATTTTGCTGCGATACCCGTGGCCCGGGAATGTGCGGGAACTGCGCAATCTTGTAGAACGACTCGTGATCGTCTGCCCGCAAGCCCGGATCGAGCCGCATCACTTGCCGCCAGAGCTATTTCGTGGGGTGGCGGAAAGCCCCCAGCAGCCGTATTCCACTCTGCATGAAGCGCGGAGCGCTTACGAACGGGAATTTATTTTACGCAAGTTGCAGGAACACCGGTGGAATATGACGCAAACGGCGACGGCGTTAGGTTTGGAGCGGTCTCATCTGTACCGGAAAATGAAATCACTGGGAATCGCTGCGCCGGAATAGACCCAAATAATGGGCGGAAAGTAAACGCAACTTCCGTTTCGACGCCAGCAATCTAAGAAACGAGCGAACCCCACAAATTCAATCTGGCAGATTTCGCTTACGACCGTTGGTCATCGTCGCCGGCAAGATCATCCGTCAGCCCGCTCTCGCGGTTGGCTTTTTGGGCTTGGTCCTTCTTGATATCCTCCAGTTGGACGTGCCAATCGAGTTCGCGAACTTTATGGGGATTATCACGCCAGCCTTCGACAACCTTCACGAATAAGCCGATGTAAATCTTTGTGCCGAGGAGAGCTTCCAATTCTTTACGCGCTTCGGTGCCAATCTTCTTAAGCATTTCGCCCTTGCGGCCGATTAAAATCTTCTTTTGTGAATCGCGTTCGACATGGAGAGTCATCTCAATGCGCAAGATCTTTGGTGTCTCCTCAAATTTGTCGACAAACACCGCAAGCGCGTGGGGCACTTCGTGGTAGGTCAGTTGGATGGCTTTTTCGCGAACGATTTCGGCGGCCAGGAAACGCTCAGGCTGATCGGTGATTTGCTCTTCGGGAAAGAAATTCTCGTTTTGAGGAAGATGCTTAAAGATTTCTTCCAGCAATTGGTCGCAACCGCTGCCCGTCAGGGCCGAAATGGGGACTAAGGCGGCGAACGGAAATGCTTTTGAGAAAGCTTCGAGGAGCGGGAGAAGCTTCGGTTTGGGTAGTTTGTCGATTTTGTTCAGGGCCAGGATGGTTTTGCTTTCGTAACGCTTGGCGCGATCGAGGAGCATTTGATCGGCGGTGGGCAAAGTGTGACTGGCATCAATCATCATGAGCAGGACATCGATGCCTTCCAGGGCCGCGGAAACTTCGCGCATCATCTGGCGATTTAAAACCGACTTGGCATCGTGAAGGCCTGGAGTATCGATGAAAACGATCTGGCCTTCGGGACGTGTCACAACGCCCTGAATGCGATTGCGGGTCGTTTGCGGCTTGGACGTAACGATCGCGATCTTCTGCCCGACAAAGTGATTCAACAACGTGGATTTGCCGGCATTGGGGCGTCCTATGATGGCGACAAAGCCCGCTTTGCCGGCTGCTTTTGGTTGGTCCTGCTCTGCCTTCCTTGGTGCCACAAAACTCCTTGTTCCCATAGTTCGCCTTCTATCGTAGCGCGGCCCGCTCGGAAACTGTGGGTGAATCTCGAAGATTAATTTTGCCAAGGATATTGCTCGTGGCGGCAGGGAACCGCGAATGAGCATCAAGTGGTTAAATGCTTGGCGCGGAGGCGTAAGACCTTGCGCTGGTTGGCTTCGAGGACTTCGAAGCGGAAACCGCCGAGGTCGACTTTATCTCCCGGGGCGGGAACTTTGCCAGAGACTGTGCTGAGCAAACCGGCAATGGTGGTGACGGTTTCGTCGTCATTTTCGCCAAACTGTATGCCCAGTAGCTTTTCTGCTTCTCGAATCGACATGCTGCCGCGAAGGACAAGGCTTCCGTCTGGTTCACGGACGGCATCTGGAGCCATTTGAAGATGGTTGGCGTTGCTCTCACCTACAATTTCTTCCACGAGATCTTCGACCGTAGCGATTCCGGCGACCGAGCCGTGCTCGTCAATCACCATGACCATGGATTGCCCCTTCTGACGCATCTCTTTGAGCAGGTCGGAGCCGAGCTTGGTTTCCGGGACAAACAGCGCTGGCTTCATCAATTCACGCACTTTGCGATTTGGCAGATCGCTGTCGGCAACTTGCAATAAATCCTGCACGTGTACCACCCCAACAATATTGTCGAGAGATTTTTCATAGACCGGCATTTTGGCCAATTTCGTTTCGACGTATTTTGCATGCATTTCTTCGAGCGAGGCATCGGCCTCGATGGCAACTACATCGGGACGCGGCGTCATTACTTCGCGCACGCGTTTATCGCTGAACTCGACGACTTGTTCAATAAGGTCGGCCTGATCAGGCTCAATGATTCCTTCTTCTTCCGCGACTTCGACGAGCGCGCCGATCCCCTCTTCCGTGCGCTGCTCTTCGGTTCGCTCCACCTCTTGCTCCGAGATTCTAGCAAGCGATTCCGCCCCTTCGAGAAATACGCGAATGGGCCATACCAGCCACATGGCCGCGCGAATGACGGGAAGCAAAGGAAGAAGCCAGCGTCCGGTGGTGCGATAGAGCAGCATGTCCGGAATGAAGTGCATGGCGATGACAACTTCGAGAGTGAGAAAGACCAGAAATTGTAGACCGGCTTCCAGGCGATTGGGAACGAGGTAGACAACGCCCCGCGTGGTTTCCAAGACGACGAAGGCCAACCAGAAATGGCCGAGAATGCGAAATGTGCGACCGCCGCTACGGCGGCTGATTTTGAGCTTCGGCTCGATTTCCGCTTCGAAGATGTCGAGATGCTCATGAATGCGGCCGGTCGTGATGCGGCCAAGTTCGCGATAAATCAAGGTGAGGTAAGAAAAAATGGGCAGCAGGCCCAACGCCAAAATCAAAACACTGCCAATGTAACTCCATTGCAACATTACGCGATACCCAGCCGGCGCCTGAAGCGCATCTCGATGCGATTCATTTCCCCGTGGTCGGTCTCATGATCGTATCCCAGAAGATGCAAGAGACCATGAAGAATCAAGATTTGCAACTCTTCTGGGAGCGCGCGTTTATTGGTTTTTGCATTCCGTTTGGCCACGGCGGGTGAGATGGCGATGTCGCCGAGCTCTGTGCCATGAACTTTCTTGAGACGAGTTTTCAAGTTGCCTGGCGGGCGACGAGCTTCCGCCGGGAAAGAAAGAACGTCCGTAGTGCCCTTTTTGTTGCGATACATTTCATTCAAGCGAGCCATTTCCTTGTCGGTGATCAGGCGGACAGCAACGCTGCCAGGGGCGAGCCCCAACTCTTCCTGGAGCACGCGGGTGAACTCAAGCAATCCACGCAATTCGACTCGAATCGCCGTTTGTCGATTCTCAATCGCCGGTTCGCGTTCTGCGACCGCTGGTTTCGCTCTTCGTTTTTTCGATTTCATTCCTGCGATATGTTGCTGCCCTCAGCCTTGCGGGAAGGCTTGGAAGCATTTGTACCTGGCGATTTCCCGTTCCCGCCACGTTGCGGGTTAGCCATGTCGTGCTCTTCGTAGGCGCGGATGATCTGTTGCACCAAATTGTGGCGTACGACGTCTTTTTCGCCGAACTGGACAACGCTGATGCCTGGAATGCGTCCACAGATTTCCATGGCTTCGATCAGGCCGGACTTTTTCCCGGTGGGCAGGTCGATTTGCGTGACGTCACCGGTGATGACCGCTTTCGAATTGAAACCCAAGCGAGTCAAAAACATTTTCATCTGCTCGCTGGTGGTGTTCTGCGCTTCGTCGAGAATGACGAACGAATCGTTCAAGGTACGGCCCCGCATAAAGGCGAGCGGCGCAACCTCAATGATTCCCTTTTCAAGAAACCGCTCGAGTTTGTCCGCGTCCAACATATCGTAGAGCGCGTCATAAAGCGGACGCATGTACGGATCGATTTTTTGCTGCAAGGTGCCGGGCAGAAAACCAAGGCGTTCGCCGGCTTCGACAGCGGGCCGAGCGAGAATGATGCGATTCATCTGCTTCGTGAGGAGCGCGCTGACAGCCATCGCCACCGCGAGATAGGTCTTCCCAGTGCCGCCGGGGCCGATACCGAAGGTCATATCGTGAGCTTCAATTTCGTCCATGTAATGTTTTTGGCTGGCGTTTTTCGGTGTGACCGGCTTCTTGCCGAAAGAACGAGTCTTGCCGTGCTCAAACATGCTGCGGGGAGATTCGTGCGGCTCGTCGGTGGCCACACGCATGAGTGACTTCACTTCCGCGCTAGCCAACATGCGGCCGTGGCGAGTGAGATGGTTATACTCTTCCACAATACGCACGGCCTGGTCGACGCCTTCCTGCTCACCTTCCACGGTCAGCCGAGTGTCGTGCAGATGCGTCCGCACACGAAGGGCGTCCTCCAGCGAGCGGATATTCTCGTCCAGAGTGCCAAAGAAGGGTTCAATTTTTCCGGTAATGTGTATCGTGCGTTTCATCCACTTGGAAGGCTGTTCAGGTGTTCGAACCGGATGGCCGATGGAATTCCTCCTGAAAGATTGCTGCAACTGAGCACGGACGGACGGAGAAACTACAATCAACCTAACGCACCCAAGTGCGAGCGTCAAGGTACACGTCATTAATTCTGTTGATTGCAAGCATTCGTGACGCGACGAATCTTAAGCGACAGCGAAGGATGTTCGCCTGTACTTTTCCTTGGCGCCCGGGCGAAGGACAGTAGTGATGTGATTACCTGTACTCTGGTACGCGAGAGCTATAGACGCAAACTTGCGAAAGCCCGAAGCTTCCCTTATCGAATGCAGAACTTTAAGCGGTTCGAATTTCCTGAGGGAGGAAAAGGCCATGTTCCGAGTAAAGTTTGGGAAATGTTCACTGTTCGGTGCCGCGCTACTGTGCGCCGCACTTCCAGCGTTTGCATCCGAAGAGTCCGGTCCGGGCGTGGCACCGGTTGCGAGTCTTCCGCATGCCACCGTGAATTGCCCAGGGATCAGCAGCGTTCCGATGACGGCGGATGCAGAGCAGTCCTTGCCGATGCATGTCGTGGCTATGCTGGCCTGCCAAGAACCGGTGGTGATCCTGGCCGACAACGAGGGCTACACCAGCCGGGTTCGTCTGTCGGATGGGACAGAAGGTTACGTAGCGCGGATGTATCTCGCCATGAACGGCACGGACCATGCCGTCGCCCTGGAGGTCCAGCCAACGTCAGCGACGGTTGTAAACAATGTGGTTCGCTGGCAGGCCGGAGCACCGGGTTGTGACCAGTTTTCTGTGAAGGGTTACACCGTGGAGAGTGCCACGGCGAATGGATTGACCGTGCAGGTTTCGCTGCAGGATTCCGGTTGGAAGCTTCGCGCGACGATCGCCATATCCAACGAAGCAGGCAAGACGATTGAAGTGCTGCCTGCGCTAGTGACCTTGGATGAGTTAGAGCCGGGACTGAAGCCGCTGCTGGCGCTCGACCCAGCGAAACTCAGCCATGTCGTGAACCATGAAGTGTTGTGGACACAAGCGAACGCGCAGCCCTCGCCCAGCGCGCATTTTTCCGAAGCGCATGTGAGTACCGTTTCCTACAAGACTTCTTCTCAGAATATCTTTATTGACCACAGCGTGCCGGTTGCGGCAAATACCCGCGAGCAGAGCGCGCCCGCAACTTCCGAACTCAATTCGCTGGCGTTGAAACACAGTGAACTCGCCTCGGGGCAGAAAACCACTGGCGTAATCTGGTTTCAACGTGATCCGAACGCGCGGGAACTTTCGCTGCGTGTGCCGGTCGGCGGCCTGGTGTTCGACTTCCCGTTGTCATTTAACCAAAAGAAGTAAAGAGAAAAAGCATTCCTAGCGGCCCGGCAAACCATCACGCCGGGCCGCTTCCTTTTTAGCCGAGGAATCCGGTTCAATCTGCGGGAACAGCGGCGTCCCGGGCACGGATTGTGGCGATTTCTTCGGAACGCGTGACGCAAAGTGGGCCAGTGTCTTCCGCAATTGGATAGTTCGTTTGACAATGGATAGGTATCCCCGCAAAATATAGGATTGAAGAAAGAGCGGAAGGAGCTATAGATGGCGCAAGGTCAGGCTAGAAAAGTAAAGAAGAAGAAAAAATCCGTAGTGAAGCGCGCGGCACAATCCCGCGAACGCGCCGAAGTGAATCAGGCGAACCGTACGCGGGTACGCGGCGCGATGAAGCGCCTCCGCACCGCCATTACTGCGGGCGATGCCACCGCTGCCGGAAACCTTTTGCACCCCACAATGTCCGCAATTGATCAGGCGATTACCAAAGGGGTGCTACACGAAAACACTGCCAATCGCTACAAGTCGCGACTTACCCTGGCCTACAATCAAATCAAAGGCAAGTCCGCAACGTAAATTTAGAAAGTAGCGGGTGTCACGAGGCGGGCGGCTTAGAAAGTTGCCCGCCTTTTTTGTTTTCACGGACGCGTACGAGGAGAGGAGGGGACCGATGGCTCACTCGATAGCGGTGGCTCGCGTAGCAAATTCCCGGCTCACAGCGGAACTGCGGGAAAATTCTCCCTTCGGCACAAATTACAGCGATCACATGTTCGTTGCCGATTACCGAGAAGGAGAATGGCAGGATGCGCGGATCATGCCCTACGGGCCGATGTCGCTTTCTCCTTCCTTGACGGCGCTGCACTACGGGCAATCGTTGTTTGAAGGATTTAAGGCGCATCGCACACCTGGCGCGAAAGTGGCGCTGTTCCGTCCGATGGCCAATCACTCGCGATTGAATCGAACGGCTGCGCGACTGGCGATGCCGGACATACCCGAGACGCTTTTCAAGGACGGTTTGCTGGAGTTGATTCGCGCCGATCGGGACTGGGTTCCGCATCGCGAAGGCGGTTCCTTGTACGTACGGCCCGTCTATTTTGGAACTGACGAGTCGCTGATGGTGCGCCCTGCAGAGCGTTATCGCCTGGTGATCTTCACAGCTCCGGGCGGACCGTATTTTGCGCAACCGATTCGCTTACTGGCGGAAGAGACTTACGTTCGCGCGTTTCCAGGCGGAACGGGCGATGCAAAGTCGGCGGGGAATTATGGCGGCGGATTGCTCGCGGCAAAATTGGCGCAGGCCAAGGGATTTCACAATGTGATGTGGCTCGACGGCATGAACCGCCAGGTCATCGAAGAGTCCGGGGTGATGAATATCATGTTCGTGGTGAAAGGAGTGGCGATTACCCCGGCATTGTCCGGAACAATTCTGCCGGGCGTGACGCGCGATTCGGTGCTGACACTGCTGCGCGAGATGAATGTGCCATGCGAGGAGCGCGCAATTACAGTCGACGAGGTTGTAGCGGCTCACAGGTTGGGAACCTTGGAAGAGGCATTCGGGATTGGAACGGCAGCGGTCATCGCGCCGATCGCGGCGATTGGTTACCGGGATCGCGAGATGGCCATTCCCACGGGCAATCCGGATGGAATTGGGAAGAGGATTCACAGCAAACTCGTGGCGATTCAAACGGGCAAGCAAGCAGATACGCATGGGTGGCTGCTCTACGTTTAAGTCGGCGCCCTCCAGGGAGGCGGGTTAATAGCGGGCTGGAGATTTTGCGCCGCTGAGTTCCCAAACCAGGAATTCCATCACGGTCCGCTCGTCGCGGCCACTTTTAAGTTGGACGTCGGCGTTTTTCAGGGCACGAATACCGTTCATCAAGCGCTCCTTGGAAATTTTGCGGGAGCATTCTAGGGCGCTCTCGGCTTGCTCGGGGCGCATGCCGAGAGCGCGGGCAGCTTGCCAGCCGTTGCTTGCACTCCGCAGTTCGCTGGCCTCCACAATTTTTCTGTACATCCAGGTAATTCCACCGAGCATGAGCAGAGCTGGTTCGCCTTCCCGGAACAGGCGATTGATAAATTCGAGGGCTGCTTTGGGTTGCTGAGCAGCCAGGAAGCCGGCCACTTCCCAGATGGTGGTAGTTTTTTCGGAAATCACCAATGCGGCGACCTCTGCTTTGGTAATCTTTTTCCGGCTGGCGGCAAAGGTGACGAGTTTTTCAAGTTCTGTCTCCAATCGAAGCAAATCCCCGCTGACCAATTCTGCCAGCTCTTCAGCAGCACCTTTTTCCAGTTCAATTCCCTTTTGCCTAGCCAAGTCGCTGGCAATTACGGTGGCCGAAGCCACGCGAGCGCCGGCATCGTCACTGGTTCCGACTTCGACCACCAGCGTTTCTTCCGCAAGGTTCTTGCCCAATTGCATGCGCATATCTAGCTTGGCTGCTTCGAGAACCAATACCGTGAACGGAGCAGGATCATTCAAATAAGCGAGAATGCTCTCGACGGTTTCTTTGCGATTTTTTTCGCCCAATGCTTCGATAGCTTCGGCATCCTCAAGAAAAACAACTTGCTTGGAGGAAAGCATGGGAAGGGTTTGCGCCTGGTCGAGTGCAGCCTGCGTTTCGCCGCAGTCGGCCGAGAAGCGCGAGACGGCCCAGGCGCGGGCGGCTTCCTGGACAAAATGGTCGATTAAAACGACGCGACACTTGTCACGCAGATACGGCTCGTCGCCCAACAAAAGAATAGCTGAAATCTTCTTATCTTTCTCGAGACGGGCCGCCAATTCTCGAGTGGAAATGCGCGCCATTAGTAGTTCTCCGTCACCGCGGAAACCAGCCGAGAGGCAAAGTCCTTGGCCATGCGGTCAACTGCGGGATCACCTTCCTGAAAAAAGCTACGCACATCGGTGGAAAGTTCGTACTCGTTGCGAAAGATATAATTGTTGTTGTGATAGAGAACTTTTTGGGTGGTGCGGTCGGTGAAGCTCACATCGCATTTTATGATGATGAGCATGGCAGTGGCTTGGGCCGTTTGCTGGCCACTTGCGGTGGTTTCGTTATTGTAGAGCAGGGGCACAATTTCAAGGCTGACAACTTTGCCCCGCAAAACGGCGTCGCCCGCATCCGCGTCGCTGACGACGCGAAACGTGGTCTTGGCGAGGAATTCATGAATCGTGGCGGCGGTTAACCTCTGTTCAATCCGATAGCCAGTGGTTTGGTTTTCCATTGGCGGGACAGCGATTACATGGATGCTTTTAGGCAAGGTGCTGTAATGCGCCGCCGTATGATAGCCACAACCAGCGATTGCTGTTGCCAAAACAGAGATTGCGGATAGAGAGAACATTCGCAGGAAGTTCATGAATCGAGCCATTCCGCCAATTTTACGGCACTGTAGGCCGGGACTCGCAAATTATCGCCTGAGCCCCAAAGCCACCAACTTTTTTCGCGGGTCAGCTCCGGCTGAGGCTCGCGCACAAAGATTCCCGTTTCTCCCGCGACGCTGACATTGCTGGGACTTGGGTCAGCTCGAGGAACGACGAGGAAACCGGCATCCCGGCAAGCGCCTGAGAGCGCCATGGCATCGATGTCGTGCTCCAGATCGAAACAGACGCTGAAGGTTGTGCCGTAAAAAACCGGCGCATGCACGAGATTCACGGAGATCTTGGCATCTTCTTCGGGATCGCCGATGGCGGCGGAAATTTCGGCGCGTATCTGCCTTAGTTTGCTGCCAAGGTCGTAGCGGCTCTCCCGAGCAAAGTGAGAAAGCATGTTGAAGGCGGTCTGGGTGCCAAACACTTCCTGACCAATATTCTGAAACGAGAGCAATTGCGAGGTTTGCGTTTCGAGTTCGTCAATGCCGGGACGCCCGGCTTCGGAAACCGGTTCATTGATGACGGCAACCAGGCGGCAGACGCCGTACCGCGATTTCAGCATCAAGGCAAGACTCGCGAGCGCCATTCCGGCAACCGAAAAAATGCTGAAGGTCTCGGCTTCGCGATTCGCGCTCTTGCCGGTTAACCTTTCAATTTTAGGAAACCAGGGCGTGGCATCGGGATTGTCAAGCGAAGCGTGCGAAAGATCGATGATCGTGGCGCCGGACTCTCTTGCCGGGAGGAGGCATGCCTTTCCAAGGGAAGGCGAGCCAGCGAGAAAAGCAAACCGTGCCCCGCGAAAGGTATCTTCTTCCACGCGCTGAATGATGGCGGCTTCCCCGCCGGCTTCGGTAAGGATCCCGGCAGTTGCGTCTTCGTCGACCAGATGAAGATTCCACCCGGAGAAACGGCTTTCTTCGAGCAGCGATTTCAGTTCGTGTCCCAGGAGAGAAGATGCGCCAGCGAGGACGATTGTGGGGGAATTGTGATCAGCAACCATCAAGCAGTCCTGGCCACCAGCCGGTGCCGCAAGACGCGAATCACGTGCAAAGCGATGCCGATGATGGCGTAGGAGCCGGCAAAAATGACGAGCGCATACTCGGAATATCTCCAGACGACGCCAACGAACAGGCACAGCAAAACAATGGTTACCGAAGGCTGCTTCCGGGCCCAGGGAATATCCTTGAAGCTGTAGTAGCGGATGGCACTGGTCATCAAGGCCCCAAGGGCGACCATCAGTAGGAACCAAGCGATGGCCCAGTTTTTGTCGGTGATGGGGCCCATCCAGTGGCAAGCATGAATGATCGCTGCGACAACGCCGGCAGCTGCGGGGGTTGGCATGCCGACGAAATTTTTTGAGCCGCCAGGCGCCATTCCCTGCACGTTGAATCGGGCCAATCGCCAAGCGGAACAGATCAGAAATGTGAGGCAGCAAAGCCACGCCACGTCGCCCAGCCAAGCCGAGTCACCGAGCGCGCGAACGCCTTCGGCGGCAACACCCGGAAGGTGCCGGTAGCCCCAGGCGTAGGCCAGAATTGCGGGCGCGATACCGAAGCTGACGACGTCGGCGATGGAGTCAAACTGAACGCCAAATTCGGTGTTGGTACCGGTCATGCGGGCAATCCGGCCGTCGAGGGAATCGAAAAGAATGGCGATACCGATGGCCTTTGCCGCATGATCAAAATCCTCGGGGCGCCCAACCAAGGAGGCGACTGAAGCATAATAGCCGCAAAGCAAATTCGCGACCGTAAACAAACTCGGCAGAAGAAAGATGCCGCGTCGCAGCTTCGGGTTCTTGAAGCGTTTTCCGTGAAATGGTGTTTCCTGCTGTTCGTGCTCAGCCATGATTGACGATAGTATCCCGCAACAAGATACTACGCCGGGCCTCCGTCGTGCTTCAATTTCTGCTGCGCTTTACCCTCTGCTCCTATGGCGCTTGCCGAAACAGCTTCCCGCATGCGGGCCAAAACGCTGGAGCCCCCTTTGACCTTGTCGCCCAACTTCACCAATAGTTCGGCATTGTCCGGCATCCAGATATCGACGCGCGAGCCAAATCGTACTAGTCCGACGCGTTCTCCGCGGGCCACGACATCGCCTTGTTTTTTCCAGGAAACGACCCGACGCGCAATCCAGCCTGCGATTTGCTTAAAGACAATTTCGCCGTCTTCGCTGGCCAGTGTGAAGATATTTTGTTCGTTACCGAGTGAAGCGGTTTCCGCCCAAGCGGCCATGAACTTACCGGGTTTGTACTCGAATCGGGTGATCGTGCCTGCTGCCGGAGCGCGATTCACATGGACGTTCCAGACGGCCAGAAAAACGCTGATGCGTTTCCCGGGCCTGCCCGCATACGGCTCGTCTTTGACGACAACCACGCGGCCATCCCCGGGGGACACGATCAGACCGGGGTCAGAAGGTATCGTTCGTTCGGGATTGCGAAAGAAGTAAAAAACGAATAAAGCCAGACCCACAAGCACGATGCCGATTACCACCCAGCTGCGCGCGCCCCAGGCGAGAGCGAGCAGCCCTAGAAGTAGCGGCGGCAGGCCGAAATAATAGCCTTCTTTGACCATAGACTCCCTGCTCCCATGCGCGCTTGCGTGCGCGGGAGGTCTCTGGTCATCTTACGCCAAAACTTGTACGGGGAGCGATTGCCGGCGGCTACTGCGATCGTCGATCAGGCGCAAGATGATTGCGCGCAATCAAACGCTCCATCTCATCTTTCACGTGGAGCTTCAGTTTTTTCAATCGGATTTCTTCGATAAGGTCTTCAGAATTGTGGTAGGGGGATCTCGATATATTCTGAAGTTCTGTTTCATACTGCCGGTGCTTCTCACTCAGACGCTGATACTCGGCGTCTGTTTCAACTATTACGTCCCGAGGGTTACGCTGCAATTCAGCCACGCGGTCCTCCTCATTACGGAATTGTGACTACTGCGTGACGCGAGAGTAGCACCGGGAAACGCCACGTCAAGAGCTATCTGGTACCAATCTGTGGATTACTTCCGAGGCAGTTTGTGCTCCCAGAGCAAGGCGTCTTCTTCGGGCCGCGTGTAGTACTTTTTTCTCCGGCCATTTTGCTTGAACCCTAGCTGTGGGTAGAAGCGGGTGGCGGCGAAATTGGACTCTCTGACTTCTAGCCAGACGCGCTCTACGCCCTGGCCCTGCCACTCCTTGAGGATGTGCTGCACCAATGCTTTGGCAATTCCCCTTCGTCTACATGGCA
This sequence comes from Candidatus Acidiferrum sp., assembly GCA_035314425.1. GTDB lineage: Bacteria > Acidobacteriota > Terriglobia > Acidiferrales > UBA7541 > Acidiferrum. The sequence goes on from DATFZN010000141.1 coordinate 36,821, forward strand.
AGCTCACGACAAGATTCAGAATTTCCGCTTCGCGCCCGACGTTTCTACCAAAGATGCAACCAGTGATTTCTCGGTCGCCAATAGTCACAAAAGTAAGTGCTGCAGGATCATCGAGGGATGCCCGGATAACGCTTTCCGACCAGTTCGCGGCCTCGGGCGCTTCCGCGAGAAGTTGGCGAACGAGAGGGACATCAGCCAGCAGCATGTTTCGGATCACCGGTTCAACCGACACGATATGCGGGCCCTTTCCAGAAGATCTCTGCATCGGAGCGTCTTACGTAATTCGCGTCCAGTGCCAAGACGTCCGTGAATTGGCCACGAGCAGCTTTTTCTTCTGCGATTTCGCCGATGGTGTTGGCCAGCGCCGCCTGGCAGGGCCACACCTTGTAACCCTCGGCTTCGAGATTTTCGCCAGAGGGCAGGTTGCAGAACAGATTCGGGTCAAGGGAGACCCAGTGAACTCGTGCCCCTCCGGTCTGCTGGCGCACCAAGGCCAGAAAGTCGTCGGGGGTGACGACCATGTCCACGTCGGCAGGTTCGAGCTGGCCAGAGGTTTTGCGGTAAAGGCCGCCGAAGATCTGACCGCGCTGAGCATTATAGCTTGCAGCAACCCATCCGTCCTCTGGCACGCATCGGGCTAAAGCCTCGAGCCGCGAGACACCGACGACGTTTGTGCCATAGACCTCTGCCCACGCCTTCACGGTGCAGAGGCCAACGCGGACGCCGGTGAAGGAACCAGGGCCAGTAGCGACGGCAAGAAGATCCAGGTCGCCAAACGTTTTCTCGGCGAGTGCCAGCAGACATTCCACGGCCGGGAGCAGCCAACTCGAATACTCTCCCTCCGTGTGCACTTTTACTACGCGACACTGGCGATTGACGCGTACCGTAGCGCTCCCTCTCGGTTCACAAGTGTCAATCGCTAGGGTGTTCATCGAGTGAATGAAGGTGTTCTCTCCCAATCGCTACTCTTTGAATCTAAACGATTTGTTAATGTTAGTCTAATACTTAGGCCGCGTGCTACGGGCCAGTCGGAAGAGAAGCAGCCTGAGGTAGAGTTCGTCAGCTACGATGCCCTGTGAGCAATTTTAATGCCAAATGGTCTCGGCCCGGTCGCTAACCCCTTCATTCCACAGGATATACCTTGACTCTTAGCTAACATTTCCCTACACTCAGATCATCTCCTAGGGGGAACACCTCAATTATGGACTATAAGATTGGCGACAAGGTCGTTTATCCGAACCATGGTGTTGGTGTAGTAGAACAGATGAGCTTTGGAGTCTTAAACGGTAGAACTGAACGTTATTATATGATCCGCATTATATCCAGTGGCTTACGCGTGATGGTGCCACACACCAACGCGATTGCCGTGGGTCTTCGCTCCGTAATTCGCTCCAACGACACAACCAAAGTTCTTGGTTTCCTTGAAAAGGGAAAACTAAACTCGCATCACGACTGGAAACACCGCTTTAAAGAGAACTCCGAGCGGATGCGCACCGGTTCCCTTCTGGAAGTTGCAGTAGTATTAAAGAGTTTGGTCTCTTTAAGCTGCAGCAAGCCTCTTTCGTTCCGCGAAAAGAAAATGCTCGAACGCGCCAAGTACCTCTTGGTGAGTGAAATGGCCACGGCGCGCAACCTGACGGCGGAAAATGCCGAGGGCTTGGTCGTAAAGTCCTTGGCCAAGGCGAAGTTGCAGTTTCCAACGATGGTTGAGAAATTCGATTAGAATTACGTACGAATCATGAATTGAAAACGGCGGCCGAACAGTGCCGCCGTTTTTTCATTTGGTGGGACCATCTGCCGCGCGTCACACTGCTCGACTTTACGCCTGCGGAGCTTGCCGTATCGACAGCTAAGCCAGGGGCATGCTGGCTACGGCGTTGAGGTCCAACTCGGCGAACACTCCTCGGCGGAACTTGGCGAATGCCGCGGCAGCGATCATGGCAGCATTATCGGTAGAAAGCTCGCGGCTCGGGAAGAACACCTCGACTCCTCGGGCCCGCTCTTTGAATGCTTCGCGCAATTGACGGTTAGAGGCAACGCCGCCGGAAACCAGAATGGTTCGCACTTGGGATTGTTCCGCCGCTGTCAGGGTGCGTTCCAAGAGATCGCGAACCACCGCATTTTGAAACTCGCGAAGCAATCCCAAGGTTTGCGGGCTACAAAGCGGTAGAAGGTCTTCGAAGGAGCGTTTGCCGTGGGCGAGGGCCTCTTGGCGACAGCGAATTTCTTCCCGGTATTCGGGATGCTCGCGCACGTGGTAGAGGACGGCTGTTTTCAATCCGCTGAAACTGAAATCGAGCGGATTGCCGCGAGTTTTGGTGGGGCCAAATTTTACCGGGGCGGGCAGGGCCCCAGCCACGGCAGCCAGGCGGTCCAGCATTGGACCGCCGGGGTAGCCGAGTCCCAAGAGTTTGGCTACTTTGTCATAGGCTTCGCCGGCAGCGTCGTCGCGAGTCTGGCCAATTTTTCGATACCCGAATTCCGCATTGCCTTCGCCTGGTTTCACTTCGTAGAGGACCGTATGGCCACCAGAGACAATGAGGCAGACTGCGGGCAAGTGTGGTTCGATTCCCGACTGATTTGCCTCTAGAAATGCGGCATGGATGTGGCCTTCAAGATGATTCACGGCAATCAGAGGTTTTTTGAGCGCGCGCGCCAGAGTTTTCCCGTAGGTGATGCCGACCAACAGCGAGCCAACGAGGCCAGGCCCCTGGGTGACGCCGATCGCATCTAGTTCTTGAAGCTCGCACCCTGCTTGGCTGATGGCTTCGCGCACGACGGGAACGATTTGCCGCAGATGTTCGCGCGAGGCGAGCTCAGGGACTACGCCGCCGTATTTTCGGTGGACGTCGAATTGCGAGGCCACGACGCTGGACAGAATGTTGTGGCCATCGACCAAGACGGCTGCGGCGGTCTCGTCGCAGGACGATTCGATTCCGAGGATGCGCACACCCGTTTTTGCTTCTGCACTCATCATTCCACTCAAACAGATGCTAGCACAGGCCGCAGGAAGTGCTCGGCATCAGCAGCGATTGTCGGACGCAACTTCGTTGACTTCGTTTCTCAGCTCCCCTAGAATTCACCTGCCCATGCCCGACCTTTCCACATCCACCTCGATGATTGGCAGCACGATTTCCCACTACCGCATTCTCGAAATGATTGGCGGTGGCGGGATGGGTGTAGTGTTTAATGCCAAGGACCTGCGTCTCGGGCGAAACGTCGCCTTAAAGTTCCTGCCGGCCGAGACGGTGAGCGATAAACAGGCCCTCGACCGATTCCAGCGTGAAGCGCGGGCAGCCTCGGCGTTGAACCATCCCAATATCTGTACTGTATACGACGTGGGCGAAGTCGATGGCCAACCATTTATCGCGATGGAATTGCTGGAAGGGCAAACGCTAAAGCATCGAATCGCGAATAAATCAATGTCACCCGCGCAGATGATCGAACTGGGAATTCAGATTGCCGACGCGCTTGACGCTGCCCACAAGAAAGGGATTGTTCATAGAGACATAAAGCCCGCGAACATTTTCGTTACAGAACGGGGCCAGGCAAAGGTTTTGGATTTTGGATTGGCCAAGGTGGAAGGCAAACGTGAAGCAAGCGGCGACACTGTCAACCAATCGGGGATGCGGACTGTTGCGCATGATTTGACGGCAGAAAATCTGACTAGCCCAGGTAGTTCGATCGGGACCGTGGCGTATATGAGCCCGGAGCAGGCGCGCGGGGAGGATTTGGATAATCGCACGGATTTGTTTTCTTTGGGTGTGGTTCTTTATGAAATGGCCACGGGCGCGGTTCCGTTTACAGGCCATACGGCGGCGATGATTTTCAATGGAATCTTGAATGAGACCCCCAAGCCGGTAACGGGAATCAATTCCAAAATGCCATTCGAGATGGACCGCATTATTGCGAAGACTATAGAGAAGGACCGTGACCTGCGCTGCCAGACCGCAGCGGAATTGCGCGCTGATTTGAAACGGCTGAAGCGGGATATGGAAGCTGCCGGGGGCTCGCGGAGCGATTCAGACAGTCACATTTCGTCGGCCGGCGCTGGTGGACCGTCTTCGGCGGTTCGTGCTGCCATCTCGGCAAAGAAAAGCGTCGCGGTGTTGTATTTCGAGAATCAAGGTGGAGGCAAGGAAGATGAGTATTTCCGCGACGGAATGACGGAAGATATCATCACCGAGCTTTCGAAAATTACGCAATTGCAGATTTTTCCACGTTCAGAGATGCTGGCATTTCGCGACAAGCTGGTTTCGGCACCTCAGGTAGGTCAGCAACTTGGCGCGACCCATGTACTCGAAGGAACCGTGCGGCGGTCCGGAAATCGGCTGCGAATCACGGCGCAACTGGTGGAAGGATCGACCAGGCATTCCGTCTGGGCAGAACGATACGATCGGCAACTGGAGGATGTGTTTGCAATTCAAGATGAAATTGCGAGAAGCATTGCCCAGGCCTTGAGAATCTCACTTACCCCGCAGGAAGAAAAAACCATCGGGCTGAAGCCCACGGAAAATACGCAAGCCTATGACTTCTACCTGCGGGGCCGCAGCTACACGCGACGCGAAAATACGGACTACGCACTACAGATGTTCGAGCAGGCGATCCGAATGGACAAGAACTTCGCTCTAGCGCACGCGGGAATCGCGAATTTGTGCGGACTCGTATACGAATTGCGCGAGCAGAACCCGGATTGGATCACCCGCGGCGTTGCCGCGTGTGACCGCGCTATGGCACTGGCTCCGGATCTTCCTGAGGTGATGGTGGCGCGCGCACGGCTGTTTTACGCGCAGAAGAAGTATCAAGACGCTGAGTTGATGGCCCGGAGAGCAATCGAACGAAAGCGCGACTGTGATGGTGCCTGGAATATTCTGGGACGCGCGCTGCTATCGAGTGGACTTTACCAAGAAGCCGTAATAGAAGCTGAGCACGCCGTCGAATTTAACGGCGATGACTACAACGTGTACATCCCGTATCACGTTTGCATGAAAAAGCTCGGACTGAGGATCGAAGGCGACCGCTTACGTGACCGCTTGATCGTCGTTTTGCGCCAACAATTGGAATTAGTTCCTGAAGATGTACGGGCCCGGGTCCTGCTAGCAACGAACCTAGCGCAAGCCGGGGAAGTTGACGAAAGCACCCGCCATTTGCAAACTGCCGTTGCGCTCCGACCCAACGATGGAAACGTTCTCTACAACGCCGCTTGCACCTATGGCGTTCTCAACCGAAAAGAAGAGTGCTTGGAAACCTTGAAGCGGGCTTTGGCCGCGGGCTACGGCAATTTGAACTGGGCGTCGAAAGACTCCGATCTCGAGTGTCTACATGACAACCCAGAGTTCCGAACTCTGGTCGGCCTCAACTCCGTTCCGTCTAGCCTTTCCTGAGCGTTACAGGAGGCTTAGACCGGCAATTCAGCCTGCTCCTGGGTTCGCCCGGTCGCGCAAAGCCCTTGGTTCTGATGTCTCTCGAGGTCGTCCTACGGGCGCAGTAGGGCCCTAAGGGATGCCTGCGCTTTTGCAGATAAAATCGGGTGGACGACCCCCGCAAAGAAATAGCTCCATACTGTACTTTTTGACAATACCCTTTCTCGGATTCCTAGCATATGACAAGGATGCGCAGGCGGAAGTACGTTCGCGGGCGATCGAAATACAAGGAGAGAAACTCTATGACTGAGACGAATAGAAGGAGTCGGAGTGCGTATAGGTGGGTGGGACTGGGATTGATGGTTTCCGCGTTACTGGTACTGGCCGTATTCCCAGCGTTCTCGGAGAAGAGACCGAAGGCCGAGACGATCGAAGCCAGTGCCATGGGAACCGGAACGCAGTTGGGCCAGGTCATCGGTATTTCCGTTGAAATTTACGAGTTCTCCACACCGGAAGACCGGGACGTATTGATGTCTGCCTTCGCCAAGGGCCAGAACCAGGGACTGGTGACCGCGCTCGGAAAGATGCGTGCGGTGGGCCACATCTCGATCACCGGGACCCTCGGCTATGACTTGGCTTTCATCAAGCTGATTCCGACACCGACGGGCCGCAAGATTCGCTTTGTCACGAACCGGTTGCTGCGCTTTGGGGAAGTCTGGGCGGACTCGCAATCCACCTCTTTTAACTTGACGGGCGGCGAGTTCGATTTAAACGATACCGACAAATCGAAGAGCACCGGTGTGCTTTATCCGGAATGCCAGCTAGCGATCGACAAAGAGGGGCAACTGCAAATCCAGTTGGCGCAAAATCCCTGGAAGCTTGTGGATGTACTCGATTGGAAAGGCACGGCCGGAGTGAACTAGGGCGGAAGGTAGATAGGGGGGCGGGCCACGTAAATCAAATCTTGGACGGAGGAATATATGGAAAGCAGACCTTTCCCGAAGCTGGTATGTGCTTTGATATTGATTGCGATGTTGCTAGTGACTGCTCATCTGGTTGCGAACGACAAGAAGAATACGAGAGCAAGTGCATGCTCGAATGCTCATCCCGAAACACTTTGCACGGCGGCAAATACGTGCGGTTCCAGCTCTAGCCCGTGTGTTTTAAGTGTGAAGCGAGTTGGCGGCGGGCAGGATGCGTCAGTGACTCCGAACATTTCCAATTTCCCCAAAGATTCGGTGATCTGTCTGAAGACGGGCACGAGTGTGACTTGGCAGGGCGAGGGAAAGAACACGGGGATCATGATTGATTTTGGCGCCACCTCCCCGTTCGAACCGGGCGGGACAATTATGGGCGGCTCAGATCGGCCTGTGACCGTGGTTACCAAGACGGCTGGCTGCTACAAATATTCCGTAGGAGCGTGCAATCCCGGATCGATCTACGGGATGTGCGGAAACTCCGATTTCGATCTGATCGTGACGAGCAAATAGCAGAGTGACATACTCCGCCTCGTGAACGAGGCGGCTTCTCAAGACACGCATACCCTTACATCAGGTTTCGTTACGTCTTGAAGGCTCAGTCCGAGCCCTAGGATTTCCATAGCGCTTACGTGGTCACGAGTGCTGACCAGACCGCACTTGGTACAAACGTGCTCACGGTCTGACAGTTTCTTCGGCACTCGTGCTCCACACGGGCAACGTTGCGATGTTCCCCTCGGGTCTACCTTCAC
>DATFZN010000142.1:0-13864 GCA_035314425.1 Candidatus Acidiferrum sp.
ATGCCAACATATCAGACCTCGGATGTCAGTAGATGATGTGATCCGTTTGCTGCTGAGAGTGGTCGAAATCAACTGAGTGACGGAGGACCCGAGAACAACTCTAGCCTGGTTGTCAGCTGACCGGTACCTCATTCCCTAATCCCATCTTCTTGGCTACGTTTATAACCTTCTCGTATTTTGAATCGAGCGATGCTACTCCGAGTCGTTCGCGTGGGACTCTCTCAAGCCTTGTTCGCGTCTTGTCCTTTAGCGTGTTCACCTTACCAGTCATGTCGTAGAGTTGTTCGTGGGCGCCAAGGAGTCCATGTGCGTCTCGAAGGGCATCATCGTGAAATCGCTTGGCGTTATCCTTTGATGCTAGAAAATATTTTGTCCGAACACTGAGTTCGAGAAGGTTTCGGGCGTTCCAAGCCGCGTATGGAAGTCCGTCTTCTTGTTCACTCGCCGTCAGCAAGTCCCGGCCAAGGGCTTCGCGGTTGAATGCGATCATCTCGGGGTCGGACTTGTTTCCGTTTGTCGTGTCGTACTCCAAACTTAGGGGCTACTCTGGGAACCGAATAATGTCAGCGACTTTGACCGATTCTCCGATAGATGGATGAACGTCGTCGTAACCTATTAACTTTTATCTTGTCGCTGTTCCGCCGTAGGGTTGCACCTGGGGTTCACGGGTAAAGTAGCAAATAAAGTGCCAGGCGCAGCCGCGAAGCCGAAAAGGGCAGGCGGCAGACTCAAAGTCCGAAAAAAGTAGCCATTGTGCTGGATAGCCCGAATTGCAAATACCCGCGTTCTTATTGGGTGAAATGGTGGGCCTGGTCGGACTCGAACCGACAACAACTGGATTAGAAGTCCAGTGCTCTATCCATTGAGCTACAGGCCCACAAGGCAAAAACTGCACCGTATCTCTGTGCTTAGAAGGCAGACGCTCTATCCAGCTGGGCTACGGGCGCACCGTGTGCTATCTCTATTATCTTTGACTGCTTACGCGGCCACGTCAAGTTCCGACACCAACGAGATTCTTGGAGCACTTGGAGCAACCCTAAGCCGAAACATCGAAACCGACCTGTGAATTGGCGGCATTCCCGGAAATCAGTAACGCTACGACCGCGAGAGAAATAAAGAACAAATTGCCTTTGCCAGTGCGAAGATGCGGCATAGAGCCTCCCGCCCGGCGAGTTGTTGCGACGAATATACCAGAAGGCTAAAGGCTGTATGTGTTTTTCTTGGAGCAGATGGAGCAGCACAACGGTGGCCTTACACCCGTATGCGCAAAGGCGGTTCCACAGATTTTCCAAGGTCATTCTGACTCGCGGCGTCACTGGAAGTACAAGCCGAGCGGCTGCAGTCTTAGCGCTTTGAAGGTCGCCGGGATCTCTTGGACCCAGGTTTTCGGCGCGGCTGCCGCCGCTCAGACCAGTTTGATCGTGACGTCCACATTGCCGCGAATCGCTTTGGAATACGTGCAAATCTGCTCCGCGGCGTCCACCACCTCCTGAGCTACGCTGCGGTCCAGCCCCGGCACGCTGACGTTTAGGCGAGCTTGCAGAAAGTAATCTTCGCCGGTCTTACACAAATCTACTTCGGCGTCCAGCGCTGTTTCCTCGGGAAGCCTGATCTTCATCTTGCGAGCTGCGATTTTCATCGATTCTTCGAAGCAACCTGACCAGCCCACAGCAAACAGCTGTTCCGGATTGGTGCCGGTGCCCCCTGAGCCAGGGGTCGAGAGTTTGACGTCCAGCCGCCCATCCGAACTGCGGCCCACACCATGTTCACGGCCCCCGACAGTGTGCGTTTTTGCGGTGTACAGAACTTTTTTCTCTTCGGACATCCTTGGTGTAGTGCTCATTCTTTCCTCCTTGAAGCAACATTGTTGATTCACACCATATCTCTCTTCTGATTCAGAGCACAGGCCACTGGGTACAAAATTCTGGCGATGACTGGCTCTCGCGGCCAAGCCAGCCGGCGCTCGCTTTGCTGCCTTTCCTAGGGGAAGGGGTCAGGTCCTGGTGCTTGATCTTCGACGTTCTGTTGCTCCTCCCGTGACCAACGGATCTGAAGCCTCAGACGAGCCAGGTCCTTGTGGGTGCCACTAGTACTCCGGATCGCAGCACATCAGCCGATTATTTTCGAGCGAGTTTCGCCGCTTTCAGCATTTGTTCGGGCGTCGCTCTGACGCGGAGATCTTCTGTTAGATTCACCCATCGTACGATACCCGAGGAATCGAGAAGGAACTCGGCTGGGCGAGCTATATCGTGGCCGTCCACACCCGCGCCAGAATGCAGAAGGTTGTAACGCCGGATGACCTCCGCGTTGGGATCGGAGAGAAATGTATACGTGTAGCCGGCCTTGCGGCACAGATCGGCGGACTCTTCGGGTGCGTCCACGCTGATGGCCACTGGCCGAATTCCCAGATCCTTGAAACTAGGCAGCTGTTCTTCAATTCCCCGTAACTCGGAGTTGCAGAACGGTCACCAATAGCCTCGATAGAAGATCAAGAGTACCCCTTCGGGAGCGGTGCCGGAACTCGCCAGCTCCGGTGGTGAAGATAGAAGTGTGGAAAGAGAAACCAGCTTGCCGCCCGTATCGCGCAAAGCGAAGTCCGGGGCTTTCTGACCCACGATCGGTGCCCCGTGGGATGCAGGCAATTGTCGGGTCGCGTGAAAAACGATAAAGCAGAACACAGCTAGAATGGAAACGCCCAGAAGCGCCAGGACGGAGCTTACGAGCTTCCCGCCTAGAGAACCCGATCCTGTAAAGGCCCGATTCAGGCCAGTCAGGAAGAACAAAGCAGCCACTCCGAACAGCAAGAAGTTTACCCAAGGGACGTCGCGGGTGATCGGGAATCGAACAAGAACCGTGAAATAGCTGACGAATGCAAGTATGCTCGAGAGGAAGCCGACCCAGGCAGGCCAATTCCAGCTCAGTTTTCTCATCATAACTCCGAAGCGATCACGGAGCTGGTCAAGTGTTTGATCGGCTCTCCCCCGCACGGCGTGCATCTTACGCTGGAGTCGAGCAAAAAGGAAGATGTTCCACTGGAACGACTGGAACGAACCAGGAACTACTAGCTGTGCCACCATTTTTCGCATGCCGGCTGAGTTTGGCCAAGGCCTCCCGCTGCTTCCCTCTAGCTTCATTCAGGAATAATTCTCGAAGACTTGCGATAGGCAGCGCCTGTGTCATCACCTCGACTGCACAATGGTGCTTGCGGACGATCGAACTCGGCGAGAATATATGCACCTCACCTAGAGGATGAAAGGTCGGGAGCATGTAGATGAAAACTATTCAGGGGCCGGGGATATTTTTGGCGCAGTTCGTTGGAGATAGCGCGCCGTTTAACACACTCGACGCCATCTGCGGATGGGCAAAAAGCTTGGGTTATATCGCAGTGCAAATTCCCTCTTGGGATCCACGCTTATTCGATTTGAAACGAGCTGGGGAAAGCAAAGCGTATTGCGATGCAGTGGCCGGCATAGTATCTCAGCACGGGCTAGTTATTTCCGAGCTTTCGACGCATCTGCAAGGACAACTTGTCGCTAGCCATCCCGCCTACGACACAATGTTTGATGGGTTCGCCCCGGAACAGCTCCGCGGCAATCGGAATGCACGTCAGGCTTGGGCAGTTGAGCAGTTGCACCTCGCAGCGCAAGCTTCGGCGCACTTAGGATTGCAAGCGCACGCCACATTTTCAGGAGCGCTTGCTTGGCCCTACGTCTATCCGTGGCCGCAACGCCCCGCGAACTTAATCGAGATAGCGTTCGAGGAGTTGGCAAAAAGATGGTTGCCTATTTTAAACGCGTTTGAGAATGCTGGAGTTGATCTTTGTTACGAGATTCATCCGGGCGAGGATTTGCACGATGGTGTTAGCTTCGAGATGTTCCTTGAGAAGGTCGGCGGGCATCGCCGGTGTAACTTACTCTACGATCCTAGCCATTTCGTATTACAGCAGCTCGACTATTTGCAATTTATCGATTTCTACCACGAGCGGATCAAGATGTTTCACGTGAAGGATGCGGAGTTCCGCCCGACGGGGAAGCAAGGAGTGTATGGAGGCTACCAGCCTTGGCTGAATCGCGCTGGAAGGTTTCGATCGTTGGGTGACGGACAGGTAGATTTCCGTACGATTTTCTCGAAGCTCACGCAATACGATTTTCCAGGATGGGCAATCCTCGAATGGGAATGCTGCACCAAGAGTTACGAGCAAGGAGCCAAAGAGGGAGCTCCATTTATTCGAAGTCATATCATTGACGCGGCGAACAGTAGGTTTGATGATTTTGCGAGATCGGGCGCGGAGAAGCAAACCCTAAAAGGCATTCTTGGAATAGCGGAGTGATTCATCCGGCGGCCGCCAGAAGCTTCATGGCAGCTCTTTCAAGCGCCGCTCGGCGTTGGCAGGCTGAGAGCCTTCGCACGTCACCATTTACCCGCGTGCGCGCCGCCATCTACGTGCAAGATTTCACCAGTGGTGAACGTCGCGTCGGTCAAAAACAAAACTGCGTCTACGATTTCTTTGATTTCACCGATCCTGCCCATCGGCTGTAAGCCCTTCAGAGACTCATGGGTCTCGGGTTTATGCATCGGAGTGTTTATTACACCCACCGCAATGGTGTTTACACGGATGCCGTCCTTTGCATACTCAATTGCGAGTGCGCGCGTCACTGCATTCAACCCGCCCTTCACCATTATCTGAACGGCTGCCGACACCGCTGCATTCGGCTGGTCGACGAGGGTCGTTGAGAGGTTGACGATGCTGCCGTTTTTCTGCTTCAACATTTGCTTCACCGATAGCTGTGAGACATAGAGAAAGCCCGCAAGCGTGGTGGAGACCAAAGCATTGAAATCTTCGGTCGTGTACTCCGTAAAGGGTTTCGGGATAAAAATACCCGCATTGTTGATCAACACATCGACGCCGCCGAATCGGGTTACGGCAGTGTCCACGATCTTTGCACCCGTGTTCGGGTCAGCAATGTCTCCGTCGACGAGCGCAAGATTCGCGGATGCCGGGAACGGATTTGCCTTGGTGATATTTCGCGAGTTTGCAACTATGTGATAACCGCGTTTCAAAAACGCTTTGACAAGCCTCGCCCCGATTCCTTGGGAGGCGCCGGTAACGATTGCAGTTTTCTGTGTCTTAGCCATTTCTAAATACTTGATCCGTTCGGCTAGACAACCACGTTCGTTGTGACGTTGATGTTGCCGTGGGTGGCCCGGGAATACGGACACACGTGGTGCGCGGCGTCTGCCAAGGTCTGGGCGGTTTCGCGGTCCATACCTGGCAGAGTGACATTCAAACGTGCGGCGAGGCCGTGAACGCCATGAGTTATTCCCAGGTCCACTTCGGCATCAACGGCCACGTCGGTGGGGAGCGTAACCTTCTTTTTGCCGGCCACCAGCTTAGTAGCCGAGAGAAAGCAGGCCGACCAGCCCACGGCAAACAACTGCTCGGGGTTGGTGCCCGTTCCCGAGGTGCCGGGGGAAGAAAGCTTGAGGTCCAGTCGGCGATCGTCGGTGCGAGATACGCCGTTGTCCCGCCCCCCTGTCGTGTGGGCTTTGGCGGTGTAGAGCACTTTATCGAAATGGGTTGTGACGAATTCTCTAGCCTGTTCAGGTTGCGGCATGATGGACTCCTTTCTGAAAACCAAATTCATCATTCGACGAACGACGGATTGGGCGGATTGGGTTTTTGACCAACCTTACATCGTCAGGACGACGCGGAATTGTGCATTGCCGCTCATCATTCGCGCGTAAGCCTCGGCCGCTTTTTCGAGCGGATATGTTTCAATCATGGCGCGCACGCCAGCTAGTTCGGCGAAGCGCAGTGTGTCCTCGGCATCAGTTGGTGTTCCCGAGGCCCAGCCTTGAATAGTTCGACTTCCAGAAACGAGCTGTACCGGTGTGACCTCGATAGGATCAAATGTCACGCCCACCACAACCAGTTTACCGTTCGGCCCCAGACCGTTGATCACTTCGGACATCGCTTTCGAGCTTGGCGCTGTTGCTAGAATGACCTGTGCGCCGCCCAGTTTTTGCAACTCGTCTGCCGCGTTCGTCACTTTGTTGTCGATGTACACGCTCGCTCCGAGTTTCTTTGCGAGCGGCGCGTTTTCCGGTCCGCGCCCGACCGCCGCGACCTTATAACCAAACTTGTTCGCGAATTGAATTCCGAGGTGGCCCAGACCGCCGATGCCCAGCACAGCGACAAGGTCGCCGGGCATCGCGCCGCTGTGCCGCAGCGCGTTAAACGTGGTAATTCCGGCGCAGAGCAGCGGCGCTGCTTCGGCGTCAGCTAGACCTTCGGGCATTGTCGTCAGCGCCTCTACGGGGGCCACCATATATTGTTGGTATCCGCCGTCATAGCTGATGCCCGCAATTTTCAGATTCCGGCAATTGCCAAAATCTCCGCGCCGGCACTGGAGGCAAGAGCCGTCATGGCCGCCGTGCCATCCGACGCCGATGCGCTGGCCCTTCTTCCACTCGGAAACACCGGCACCCAGTTCATCGATGATGCCCACAACTTCGTGTCCTGGTACACGCGGATACTCAATTCCTGGCCAAGAGCCCTCTTTCGTGAGCACGTCGCTGTGGCAGACACCACAGGCCAGCACCTTGATCAGCACGTGTCCTGCACCCGGCTTAGGAATCTCGCGCTCGATGATCTGGAAATCGGCACCCGCCTTGGGAATCTGCGCCACCTTCATGGGTGCTATTCCGACTCGTGTCGTTGCCATAAATCCTCCTTTGAATTTTCAGCCATGGTTGAAAAGCACTCCCCCCACGATCCATTCACCTCAGAATGAGCCCGCGGTCCCGTAAGGGGTAAATGTGCGAGACCCCTCCCACAATTGACCTGCCGATTATTGTCTTACGTCGCTCGAAGAGCGAGTTCCGTCGATGAGTGGCGGAGAGGATATCACAAAATGAGAGTCCGGACGATTAAATTCTGATTAGTTGCACAAATACAACTGACCGCGTCTATGGCACAGTCACTGTTGCCAGAAACGTATCTCGAGTTTCCATCTGGAAGATCTGATCGGGGGTTTGGTTCGGCAAGTTAAGGTCGATTTCCAAGCAGTACCTCGCGCCCGCAAGGAAACATCTTCTGTCGAGACAAAATCGACCCCAACCCGCAGTTGCCTATTGTGGGACTTCGCGAGGCCCCATCTCGGTCGCATCACACCTTTGTCCAATTGACTATTGTGAGCTCGGCTGAAATTTCTCTTCTGCGGTTTGTTAAACTTGCTGCAGAAGGTGATCGGCATCCCAAGCAGGTTGAGGAACGGATTACTGCGAATGAAGAAGATCCTTGGACTTATTTTGTGCGCGATGCTGTTCAGTATCGCGGCATGTAAGGAACAGGGGCCGGACAAGCCCAATCGAGCGGACGCAATTTATTATGGCGGACCAATCCTGACGATGAATAGCGATCAGCCGCGAGTAGAGGCAGTCGCGGTAAAGGACGGGAAGATCGAGGCGGTTGGCGCGCTGGCAGACATCCAAGCACAGCACAGATGGCGCAAAACAGAGATGGTGGACCTCGGGGGAAGAACCTTAGTCCCGGGGTTTTTTGATGCGCACAGCCATTTAGGACAAGTGGGATTGCAAGCCCTTTCCGCGAATCTGCTGCCTCCTCCTGATGGACCAGTGAAATCGATCGCACAACTGCAGCAGGTACTGCGGGATTATCTGGCTAGTTCCCCCAACCCGAAAAAGTACGGCGTCGTAATTGGTTTCGATTACGACGATTCGCAGCTGGCGGAAAAACGTTCGCCGACACGCGAAGAATTAGACGCTGTCTCGACCGATATACCCATCGTAGTGATTCATCAATCCGGGCACATCGGCGTGTACAACAGCAAGGCCTTGGCAAATGCAGGGATCACGGCGGAAACTCCGAATCCTAAAGGCGGCGTAATTGGGCGCGAAGCTGATGGAAGAACGCCGAACGGAGTAATGGAAGAAAACGCGCACATCTCTTTGCTGCTGAAAACGTTGCCGAAATTCACGACAGAGCAGGCCACCGGACTAGTAGAGGCGGCCGAGGACATCTATATCGCAAATGGAATCACCACCGCTCAGGAAGGTCGTGCCGATCCAACGACACTGGCGATGCTGATCGCCGCTTCTCAGCAGGAAAAACTGAAAATCGACGTCGTCATCTATCCGGATATGGTAATGAACGAGAATAATCCGGTTTTGAACGGACCGCTGATGTCTCGTGCGTACACAAATCATCTTCGGCTGGGCGGAGTAAAGCTGGTATTGGATGGATCGCCTCAGGGGAAAACGGCATGGTTCACGAAGCCCTATTTCGTAGAGCCGAAAGGGCAACGAGGGGAATACCGTGGTTATCCGATCTTTGAAACAGATGCGGATGCGCTAGCGTTAATGGTCAAAGCCTATCAGAACGACTGGCAAGTGCTGATACACGCCAACGGAGATGCGGCGATCGATCAGTTGATCCGGGTAGTGAAGGCCGCGCAGGCGGCGGTGCCCGGGTACGACCGAAGAACGGTATTGATTCATGGTCAATACATGAGAGCAGACCAGGTGAAGGAGATTAAAACGCTCGGCATCTTCCCTGCCCTCTTTCCAATGCACACATTTTATTGGGGAGATTGGCACCGGCAATCCGTTGCGGGACCAGAACGCGCCGAAAACATTTCCCCAACGGGTTGGATGCTAGCGAACAACATGAAATTCAGCATCCATTCGGATGCCCCGGTCACACTTCCAAACTCGATGATGGTTTTAAGCACGGCGGTGAACCGGACGACACGAACGGGGTATGTGTTGGGCCCACAGCATCGGCTCGATCCACTTACTGCTTTGGAAGCGATGACAATCTGGCCCGCCTTTCAGCATTTTGAGGAAACGAGGAAAGGATCGATTGAAGTGGGAAAAGTGGCGGACATGGTGATCCTCTCGGATAACCCGTTGGGGGTGCAGCGGCCGAAGCTTGCTGAAATAAAAGTTGTAGAAACCATCAAAGGCGGCAAGTCGATCTATAGGATAGCCGCGAAGTAGAACGGCCTGGTTGTAGGCGGCACTTCACCGCCTGAGATCATCCTAGTTAGGTTTTCGTACCCTTTCGGAAGCCGCACCCCGTTCCGAGGGAGCGCCGGAGTACTTTAGGAAAAGGCCCAAATGACCAGGGGTAAGCGGGGGAAAAGGGTGTTGTAGTGATGAAGCGATTTTTGCCGCTGTTGCTTCTCTCTGGTGTTTCGATCTACGCCCAGAGCAATATGGGGGAACTGCGTCTGAAAATAAGCGATCCGGCAAATCTCGGTGTCCGCGCCGTGGTCGTGCTGATTTGTGAGGCAAATCAGTTTCATGAGAGCTATTCGACCGACGCAGCGGGAAAGCTGACGGCCAAGCGGCTCCCCTTTGGTCTGTACAAGATCGAGATTCGAAGAGATGGCTTTGTTCCGGTTACCGAGACATTGGAAATTCGCTCCGTGGTCCCGACAGAGTTCGCCACAAGGCTGAACCTGGTTTCGGCTGCCGATTCCATTATCGTGAGCGACTATGAAACGCTGATTGATCCGCATAGCGTGGGAAACACGCAACACCTCGGCCTGGAAACTATTGAAAAAAGACCAGCCTCGATCCCGGGACGATCATTGCAGGACTTGGTGAACTCGCAACCCGGTTGGCTATATGAAGGAGATGCGGTCCTGCACCCGCGGGGATCGGAATATCAGACGCAAGTCGTGGTCGATGGAATTCCTCTTCTCGATAATCGCTCTCCCGGTTCTGGCCCGGAGATCGAAGCAGATAATCTGGACTCCGTTGGGGTGTACACAGCAACATTCCCAGCAGAATATGGACGACAGTTGGGCGGTGTAGTGGAGTTAAACACGGCGCGTGATACACGCGCCGGAGTTCACGGCGAGGTCGTGCTCTCCGGTGGCAGCTTCGCCACTGCGGCCGGCTACGCGATGGCGCAGTATTTGTGGGGAAAGAACACTCTGGGGGTCAGCGCCAGCGGCGATATGACCAGCCATTACCTGAATCCAGTTGTGCCGGAAAATTTCACGAACACCGGAACGACTGCGGATTTTTCCATCCGGTACGAACGGGATTTGAGCAGCGCGGACCGGATCAGCTTTTCCGTGCGCCACGAACTTGCCCGGTACGAAATTCCGAACGAACTTGTCCAGCAGACTCCGCACGAAAATTTTATTGACCCGTCAGGACCCCCCGGCTCGCAGCTGCAGAACGCCGGCAATTTTGAAACTATGGGAATCGTCTCCTACCAACATATTTTTTCGCCGAATGTAGTCCTGGATGTGCGCGGGATGGTCCGCGACAATTCAAACAGTCTGCAATCCAATCCCTATTCTCTGCCGGTGATTGCTAATCAGCAGAATTATTTTCGTGAAGGCTATTTTAAGGGCAGCCTCTCGATCCACCGCAACCTCAACGAGATTAAGGTCGGCGTAGAATCGGACAACATTTTTTTGCACGAGAATTTCAACTACTTCATCACCGAGCCCTCGCAATTTGATCCCGGCACACCCCAGACTTTCAGTTTTATGGACAGTAAACCCGAGTTGGATCAGGCTGCGTTCATCCAGGACCAGATTCGCCTGGGCAACTGGACCATCAGTGCGGGGTTGCGCTGGGATCACTACCAGTTGATCGTCAATCAGAATGCCGTGAGCCCGCGATTGGGAGTAGCCAAGTTTTTCCCATCCTGGAATCTGGTACTGCACGCGTCCTACGACCGAATCTTCCAAACACCATCGTTTCGTAATATTTTGCTGTCGAGTTCGCCGGAAGTAATTTCGCTGAATCCGGAGGTACTGCGCTTACCGGTTCGTCCTTCGCTGGGAAATTTTTATGAAGTCGGAGCCAGCAAGGCGTTTTTCGGACAACTGCGATTGGAAGGCACGGTCTTCAGCCGCCGGATGAACAACTATGCGGATGACGATCAGTTGCTGAGCACGGCGGTGAGTTTTCCGATCGCGTTTGCAAAAGCGTCGATTTATGGTGCGGAAGCAAAAATCGAGGTTCCGCACTGGCGGCAATGGAGCGGTTTTGTCAGCTACTCCTACATTGTGGGCTCCGCGTATTTACCGGCTACCGGAGGCTTATTCCTCGGAACTGACGCGACCAATGCGCTCGACAATATCACAGGACGCTTCTGGGATTCTCAAGATCAGCGCAACACCGTTCGCATGCGCGTGCGCTATGAATTCACGAATCGGATTTGGGCGGGCTTCGGCATGGAATACGGTAGCGGCCTTCCGTTCGAATTTTCCGGAACGGAAGCGCAAGCCCTGGCCCAGTATGGACCGCAGGTCATCAGTCGCGTGAATTTCGCCCTCAGCCGCATTCGCCCTTCCTTTTCTATCGGCGCCTCGATCGGTGCAGAAATCTGGAAAAGCGATTCGCTCAGCATGAGATTGCAAGCCGATGCAGTGAATCTGAATAATCAATTGAATGTGATCGATTTTGCGGGATTGTTTTCTGGAAATGCCATTGGGCCATCGCGAAGCTTTTCCCTACGCCTGACGACCAACTTCTAGCGGGCGGCGGAACGCCATTGCCCGGAATGGTGGTTTCTGGATGGTCGCCCAGCTGGCGCCATGCATTGTAAGAATTAAAAACTAAATTCGAGGGGAAGACTACGCTGCCAATCGGTAGATTGGCGCCTTTAAAAGAAAAACGGGCGAGCCGGCATTTAGCGCAGCTCGCCCGATCAGACTAGAGGCTAGTCACGTTCGCAGCTTGCAGGCCCTTGGGGCCCTTGGTCACTTCGAACTCAACCGCTTGACCTTCGTTGAGCGACTTGTATCCATCTGACATGATTGCCGAGAAATGGACAAAGACGTCTTCGCCGGTCTGGCGTTGAATGAAGCCAAAACCCTTGCTAGCATTGAACCACTTTACTGTTCCTTGTTCTTTCACTTGTGTTTCCTATTCTTTTACAAAAAGCTATTTGGTGCGTCCCGACTGCCTCCAGCCGTAAACTAAAAAAGCCGCAGGTTTTACCCCGCAGCCCCTTAAAGTCGAATCTAAAGGTGTTACAAGAGCAACAAACGCAGCTACATAATACCACGTTTTTACCCCGGGGCCAGAAAAATCTTTTTCTCTTCGCAGAATCGAACATCAGTCGCTAGCTGCAGGAGGTAGAATTATTCGCAACCCATTGTGACGAAAGTCACCAAAAAGTTGAGCAGAAGATGCTACAGTTGTTTGTGATTATGAGCAAACCTTCTATCTTTGAACGTGACAAAACTTTTTCGCAGCCAGTCAATTGGGGCGTAACCCTGATCATGATTGCGTTGCATCTTCTTGCGATCGCTTCGGTATTTTTCTTTACCTGGAAAGCGTTACTCCTGGCAATTTTCATGTGGTGGGTGGCGGGCAGCCTGGGCATTGGCATGGGCTATCACCGCTTGTTGACCCACCGCGGATATAAGACTCCCAAGTGGATGGAATATTTCTTGACGACTTGCGGAACGATGGCGATTGAAGGTGGTCCAATTTCCTGGGTGGCAACGCATCGCATCCACCACCAGAACACGGATAAAGAAGGCGATCCGCATTCTCCGCGCGACGGTGGAATATGGGCGCACATGGGCTGGATCATAACCGGCCGCGCCATGCATCGCGATCGCAGCGAACTGCTTCCCTACGTTCCGGATCTTCGCAAAGACAGATATCACCTATGGCTCAGCAAATACCATTGGGTTCCGTCGGTAGTCCTGGCGGTGATTTTCTATTTCATCGGCGGCTGGCCTTTTGTATTTTGGGGCGTTTTCCTTCGCACGGTATTCAGCATGCATGCGACCTGGCTGGTCAATTCCGCTACTCATATGTGGGGTTCGCAAAGGTTTGAAACTGGCGACACTTCGACCAACAGCTTCTGGGTGGCCTTCCTGACCTTCGGTGAAGGTTGGCACAACAATCACCATTATGCTCCGCAATCTGCCCGTCACGGTTTGGCATGGTATGAGATGGACATGAACTGGTACGGAATCTGGACAATGTCCCTGGTAGGATTAGCGTGGGACATCAAACGCCTTACCTTTACAGAAGAAGATTTGGTGATGGCCGCACCAAGCGCCGCGGAAAACTAGATTTTCCTCTCCCGGCAACCTAGAGTAGTACCAATTGGAATTGCCCCCAGCAGAGGGACGTTCTCTATTCATGGAGGCATCCTTGTTGTATATTTCCAAGCAATGCGCACAGGTGGGTAGGGACTCCCGGGGAGGATCTCCCTTGTTGAAAGCACGAATCCTCTTGGCTGACGATCACACGCTCGTCGCCGAAGCGTTTAAGCGGCTACTCGAACCGGAATTTGACGTGGTGGCGACCGTGGCGAACGGGCGCGAACTACTGCGTGCGGCGACGGAATTAAAACCCGATCTCGCCTTGATCGATCTCAACATGCCCTTGCTAAATGGTTTGGACGCTGGCGCACAGTTGAAGGAAATGATTCCGGGCGCCAAGATTATCGTGCTGACGATGACAGAGGACGCTGACATTGCAGAAGAAGCGATGAGGAAATGGGCGTCGGGATATTTATTGAAGAAGTCGGCGGGCTCGGAACTGCTGAAAGCGGTGAGAGAAGTTCTCGAAGGCCGATTGTATGTTACGCCCGCGGTCAAGTTCGATCAAATCGAGTGCGCGGCGACAAGAGAAATAAAATCGAAAAACGGCAAAGAGCTGACAGCCAGGCAGCGTGAGGTGCTGCAGCTTTTGGCTAAGGGCCATACGATGAAAGAGGTCGCCGCGATATTGCATGTGGCTACGCGAACGGTGGCGTTCCATAAATACCGGATTATGGAGGAGTTTCGTTTGGAGAATAATTCGGAATTGTTGCGGTTTGCCTTGAAACAGAAGCTGGTGAACTAGT
>DATFZN010000143.1:0-7228 GCA_035314425.1 Candidatus Acidiferrum sp.
TGGCAGCACAAAACCCATTTGCACTTCGGGATTGAAGTGCGAATGGGTTTTGTGCTGCCCCATAGCGAGAATCTTTATCGTTTAGTATTTGCGCAGAACACCGATGACGCGGCCTTGAATCTTCACATCGCCTGCAGGCACCAGAATCGGCGCCATCTCTGAATTCGCGGGTTGCAGCCGAATCTTTCCCGAACCTTCGCGATAAAAACGCTTTAGCGTCGCTTCTTCGCCTGCCAATAAAGCCACTACAATGTCGCCTGCATTGGCCACTTGGGTCTGTTCGCAGACGACGAAATCGCCGTCCATGATGTGATCTTCAATCATCGAGCTACCTTTAACTTGCAAAACAAACGAATTGCCACCGCGAGCAAAGTCTCCCAAGGAAATTGTTTCGCGCTCTTCCACTGCTTCCAGTGGCCGGCCCGCCGCGATTCTTCCCACCAGAGGCAATTCCTGCACCCGCCGCTCGATTACCTGTTCCTTCACCGATTTCGGCAATTGCACAATCTCGATCGACCGGCTCTGGTTGTAGCCACGCCGGATGAATCCTTTTTTCTCAAGCGTGCTGATGTGTTTGTGCACCGTAGCCAATGAGGTAAGCTTCATCCCTTTACCGATCTCTTCAAAACTGGGCGCATAGCCGTGCCGCGTTTCAAAGGAAACCAAGTAATCGAGAACTTCCTTCTGGCGTTTCGTCAGGGCCATAAAGCCTCCGTTTCAGAAATCAAGAAGAAACTTTAGGCGAAAATAAAGCGAACGTCAAGTATTGATTTCGATACGCGTTCTGCGGGCGTACTCTACTCATTCCCGTTCCACTGTGCTTTGATCAAGATGCCCAAGGCAAACACGATGACGGAAATTTCTACTCAAAATCCCGTTGAGCAAATCCGCTCCGCGGGTGTAACCGCCGCAGCAACCCTCGGAATTCTGGGTGGGTTCTCTGCTTTGTTGGTTTGGGGCTGGTTCTTTCTCTCCACGGTGAACCTGCCTGCAGACAGTCATGGCAACCACAGCTATCAGGCCCATCCAGTCTCATTCTTCACGTTCGCCCTGATACCGCCGCTACTGATTGCCCTGAGCATCCGGACCAGCATTGGCTTGTTTCAACTGAAACCCTGGGCGCGTCGCAGCGCCCTTCTTTGGGCAGCTTTCGCTCTTCTCTTCTCTTCTTTGGTCATCGCCTTTCGTCCCTATGAGACCTTTGCCATTCGCGAAGAATATGTCTCCTCCCTCGAATCATTAAAACAGTTGCTCGCCGTATCATTCGTGATTTTCACCTTTCCCGTGGGCGCCTGGTGCCTGTTGTACTTCACGCGCAAACGAGTGATTGCCCAGTTCGACCGTGCTCTTCAAAAAGATCCGACTGAATCTCTGAACTCCTGAGCAAAATAGTTTTTCGATTGCTTGGTTTCGTCACTAGCCGTCCTTCCCATGAAGTGGTATAGAACTACTCATGGACTCGTCCGTGAAGAGCAAAACTTCATTTCACAACATTTGTATGGCGATTCTTGTTGTCTTGCGCGGTGCTATCACTCTTCGGTTCCGATCTTCAATTGACCCCGCAAGACACCCTCGACAC
Organism: Candidatus Acidiferrum sp.; assembly: GCA_035314425.1. GTDB lineage: Bacteria > Acidobacteriota > Terriglobia > Acidiferrales > UBA7541 > Acidiferrum. Next base: position 1,580 of record DATFZN010000143.1, read on the forward strand.
GCATGGCCTGACGATCCTTCTGTTTCACAACGAATATCACCGCGTGTTCGGTGACCAGAAAATGAGCGGTCTCGAGATTATCCTCCACGAACAACGCATTGCGACGAACGGCGATGTTCGTTTGTCGCCAACTCCAGAGCAGTGGGATCCCATTCCTGAATTCAAAGGCCGGACGAGAGGGCCTGACCCAAACGGGTTAGCCGTTTCTTGCGAATATCCAGACCACGATTTGCGGTATCGCGTTGAAATTCAGCCCGAAGCGAATGGTTTTCGCCTGGCCGTGCAGCTTGATCAACCGCTGCCAAAGGCACTGAACGGAAAAGCCGGCTTTAACCTAGAGTTCCTGCCGTCGAGCTATTTCGGTAAATCATTCTTGCTCAACGATGAGCCAGGCATCTTTCCTCGTCATCCGGACGGCCCAATGAAAATGGATTCGGACGGCTTCGCGCAACCACTTCCCCTCGGCATTGGCCAGCGCATCGTGCTCGCGCCCGAGGATCCTCTAACTCGCGTCGCGATCAGCTCCGATGGCGGTCCGCTCATGCTGTATGACGGCCGCAACAAAGCGCAGAACGGTTGGTTTGTGGTTCGCACACTGATTCCAGCAGGTAAAACAAAAGACGTTGTCGTGTGGCACGTTTATCCGAACGTGATTCAAGGTTGGACTCGTCCGCCGGTCGTTGCCTACAACCAGGTGGGCTACACGCCAGGTCGCGACAAAATTGTCGTTCTCGAGCTCGATCCGCTCTACAAAGCACCTAAGAGCGCACGCGTGCTGCGGCTAGCTTCCGATGGCGAATATCGAGAAGCCTTCCGAGGCGAAATTAAATCGTGGGGAAAATGGTTGCGCTATCAATACGCTCAATTCGATTTTTCCAGCGTTCACGAGCCGGGGATTTACGCAATCGAATACGCAGGCCACGTGAATGCTCCGTTCCAAATTGCGCCGCGGGTGTATGAAAACATTTGGCATCCCTCACTGGACATCTATCTTGCTGAGCAGATGGATCATGTCAAAGTGCGCGAAGGCTACCGCATCTGGCACGGCGCTTCGCATTTGGATGATGCGCGCCAGGCTCCTGTGAATTACACCCATTTCGATGGCTATGCAATGGGTCCCGCCACCGATTCCCCTTTTGCACCCGGTGAGCACATTCCTGGTATTAACGTCGGCGGATGGTACGATGCTGACGATTTTGATCTGCGCACACAAACGCAAACACGCGTGATCACCGACCTGACTCTCGCCAAGGAGATTTTTGGTGATACTGGCGACGACACTACGGTTGATGAAACGGCTCGTTCAGTGCAGATCCATAAGCCCGATGGCAGCCCGGACATTCCCCAGCAGATTCAGCACGGTGTGACTCTGCTGCTTGCCGAGGACAAAGCGTTCGGTCACGCCATTCCCGGCATCATCGAACCGACGCTTGAGGAGTACACACACCTGGGGGATGCTGCCTCCAAAACTGACGGTCGAATTTACACCGAGCGGCTCAATACACTGGAAACGAATGGCCTCTATTCGGGGGTTCCCGACGATCGCTGGGCATTCACGACGCACATCACGCCGCTAAACTACGATGTTGCCTCTGCGCTTGCTGCGGCAAGCCGTGCATTGCGTGGGTTCAATGACAAACTGGCCAACCAATGTCTGGAAACCGCCTTTCGCGTGTGGGACCAAGAACATAAACAACCTCCTGCACTGTTCCATTCTTTCAACACCACTGGCGGCGAACTAGGCGATGAAGAAACCAAAGCCGCAGTGGAACTTTTAATCGCAACAAATGGAGGAGCTCCTTACCGCGCCCGTTTAAAGGACCTTCTTCCCACAATTCAGGAGCGCTTCGAGACTCTCGGCTGGATTGCGGTGCGTGCCATTCCGCTAATGGACTCGGAATTCAAGATCGCGCTCGCGGCCTCAACTAAAGCGTATAAATCCAAACTAGACGCCACTGTTTCCAAAAATCCATACGGTGTACCAATCGCTACGGGAACCTGGGGCGGTTCGGAAACTGTCGCGGGATTTGCGATCCACGCCTATTTTTTGCACACCGCGTTTCCAGATATCATCGGCACAGAGTACATTCTGCGCGGCCTCGACTATTTGCTCGGGACGCATCCTGTCTCAAACATTTCCTATGTGTCGGGAGTGGGAACGCAATCGAAGCTTATCGGCTACGGCAACAATCGTGCGGATTACACCTTTATTCCAGGGGGCATGATCCCTGGGGTAACCATTGTGAAGCCCGACTTTCCAGAGCTCGACGAAGCCTGGCCGTTCCTCTGGTACGAACACGAATACGTCGTGGATGCGGCGACTGCGTTTATCCTCACTGCCAACGCCGCGAACATCGTCTCAAAATAGAAGTGCGGGCGTAAGCGATTCACTGTGAGAGGGGCCTTGCGGCTAACTAGTCCTTCAGTTCGAGAGGAGGCCCGCTGACATGCTTTGCCTTCAGATGGAAACCTACGTCGACGTGATCGGCAATCTTGATGAACGGAATTCCCTTGTTCATCCCATAGTCCTTCCGGTTGAAAACCATCGTCCCGTTGATCTCGCCGGTGCCGCCTCCTTTGCCAGAAACCGTCGGCTTCAGCTTTTCCGGATTGGATAGGCCGCGAATCGTGAAATCACCATCCACCTCGTAGGTGTTATGGCCGGTTTTCACGATCTTGGTAGATTTGAACGAAATGATTGGATTCTGCTCGACGTCGAAAAAATCTTTGCTCTTTAGCTTGCTATTTTTCAGGCCGCTCCCGGTATCCACGCTGGCCGCTTCGATCTTAATGTCCAACACGCCCGTCGTTTCGTCGGGAGACGCAAATGTCAAGGAGGCGGTCCATTTATCAAATTTGCCCGCAAGGGTCGTCGAGGCTTTCACGTGGAAGTTGATGGAGCTCTCTAGCTGCTCGAACTCGAAGACGGGTGCCTGTGCGAAAGTACGAGATGGAAACAAAACTACAGCCAACAAGCACAGGGAAGAGATTCGCATGCCGCGTAGTCTGCTGCTTTGCTTGGCCTTTTGTGTCAATTGCGATCCCGGGAAAGGGCCGAAGGTGACTTTCGGACGATGTACGAAGAATTTCGTTGACACTACGAACGCCTTCGTAGTAGCCTCCGGTCATGGCCACCCACGAACTTCAGAAACCAACCGCTTCGGAACTGGAAATCCTCCAGGTTCTTTGGGAACACGGACCTTCCACGGTTCGCGAAGTCTGCGAAAAGTTAAATGAAAAGCGAGCAATGGGCTACACCAGCGTCTTAAAGCTCATGCAGATTATGACCGTCAAGGGCGTGGTAAGGCGCAATGAGGCGAATCGCGCACACGTTTATGAAGCGGTGCAACCGGCGGAAAAAACCAAACAACAATTTGCGGTCGATGTTCTGCAACGCGTCTTTGACGGCTCTGCCAGCGAATTGATGATGCACGCCCTAGCTGGGCACAAGGCCAGCAAGGAAGAGATGGGAGAATTGCGGCGGTTGTTGGAGGAATATGAAAGGAAACTTCGATGAACCTTCTCGCTCAACTGATTTCACCCGAGCTGACGCGCTTGATCGCCCTGACCTTGCTGCATTTTCTCTGGCAAGGCACAGCACTCGCGGCGATCGCCTACGCAGGAATGGCGACGAGCAGAACGGCGCAGTCGCGTTACGTGGGTGGCTTGGCGATAGTCGTGCTAATGGGCGCAGCGCCCGCGGTAACCTATTTCACGCTGCGATCAGCGGGGCATCAACTCGTATCTTCAACGCTAGTCGGGAACGTTGAAGTAGTTCAGGGCGGAGCATCCGCGATCTTCAGAGCGCATCCAGCGGAGACAACCCAACCACAAAACACGCTTAAGTTTTGTTTCTGGCTGGTGGAACTGTGGTTTGCAGGGGTCATTATTTTTAGTGTGCGCTCTGCTGGAGGAGTTCTCCTGGTCGAACAGTTGCGGCGCCGCGAATCACGGCAGGTGAGCGAAGATCTGCTGGCGCTGTGTTTAAATCTCAAGCGCAAATTAGGATTGCAGCGTATGGTGCTTTTCTGCGAGTGCTCCCGGCTGGATGCGCCGGCTGCCGCAGGCTGGTTGCGGCCAACAATTCTAATCCCCATCACTGCATTAACAGGCTTGAGCGCAGAGCAACTTTCCTCGATTATTGCCCACGAGCTGGCGCACATCAAACGCTACGACTCTCTCGTGAATTTATTCCAGGTTGCCGTTGAGACCTTCTTGTTCTATCACCCAGCGGTCTGGTGGCTGAACAATCGGGTTCGCGAAGAGCGGGAGAATTGCTGCGATGATATGGCAGTTTCCCTTTGCGGCAATCCGCTGGCATATGCTCACGCACTGGCTCGCCTGGCCGGGGGACGCACTTCCCCGCGCCTGTTGATGGCTGCCCACAGTCATCCCTTGGCCGCGCGTGTGGCTCGGGTGCTCGGAGTCCGCAGTCACAGCGGCACAATTCGACGCGCAGATCTTTCCATGGGCATACTTTGCCTCTGCGCATCGCTACTGGCCGGAGGCGCATTCTTTGGCGCAGCGCGCAATGTCCAAGCGCAACAACAGTCTTTGCGCGTTCTGCTACAGGTTGTTCCAGCGCCTCCCACTCCCCCCGTACTTGAGCCAGCGCCGAGGGTCCTCGCGAGCGTGGCGACGCTTCCGCTCGTATCACCCGTGCCGGCGCCGGCGCCCGCGGCGCTATCGGCCGCAAAACCAGTTCTCTCTCCGCTGCCAGCGATCCCGCCCGTGCCTCCGCCAGCCCCGCAATCTGCACCGGTCGCGCCAACCGCTCCACAAGCGCCATCATCCGGCTACATCGATGGCATGAAGGCAGCAGGCCTGGAGAATTTGACGGTCGATGAACTCATCGCACTAAAAATTCAGGGCGTAACTCCGGAATACGTGAAAGAAATCCACGAGCTTGGCTTGAGAGCGAATGCCGACGAACTGGTTGGCATGAAAATACAAGGCATCACACCTGACTATATTCGTACTATGCGCGATGCGGGCGGACAAAAACTAGGTACCGATGAACTGATCGGCATGAAAATTCAGGGCGTAACTCCGGAATATCTCAAAAAGCTGCACGACCTTGGCTTGAAGACCGAAGGGGACAAAATCATCGAGATGAAAGTTCAAGGCGTTACACCTGAATACGTACAGGAAATGCGCAAACTAGATTTGAAAACTGATACGGACGATGTCATTAGCCTGAAAGTACAAGGTGTGACTCCCGAATACGTCGAGAGTATTCGGGCGCTGGGCGTACATCCTGATACGGATGAATTGATTGGGATGAAGGTGCAAGGCGTTACCGCGGACTACCTCAAAAAACTGCTGGCTGCCGGTTTCAAGGTAGATCCTGGCGACGCTATTTCCGCGAAGGTCATGGGGATAACCTCGGGATTCATCGAGAAAGTGCGCAGCCACGGGTTCAAGGATCTTTCTCTGCAGCAATTGATCGCACTGAAACAATCCGGTGCCTTGGACAGCATCAAGGAATAATTCCTGGTAATGATACGGAGTCGGAGTAGGGATCACGATTGCTCATGACCCCCTCCACGGATCCGGACAAGCGGCACTACCGCATCCGGCTCTTGCCTTAGGTAACGACGCCCATGCGGCGGAGAGGATAGGGATGGCAGACAGCAGGCAGAGGCAGCC
>DATFZN010000144.1:0-35455 GCA_035314425.1 Candidatus Acidiferrum sp.
TGCTGTGCCGGGCTGTCCGGAGTCACGTCACCCACAACGATGCCGCGGGCTTCCTTTTCCCCGAACGCCTTGGCCATACCGGGCGTTACGTCTTGCGGCAAGATGCCGAGATAGGCGCGGACGACCTTGCCGTTCTTCAGAATCTGGTCCATTACCTGGCGCGCGAGATTGGCCGGCACGGCAAACCCGATACCTTGGCTGCCGCCGGAGCCGTGCGAAATGATGGCCGTGTTGATGCCGATCAGTTCGCCGCGATCATTGACGAGGGCGCCGCCGGAATTCCCCGGATTGATCGGCGCATCGGTCTGCAGAAAATCTTCGTAGTCTTCAATGCCAAGTCCGCCGCGGCCCTTGGCGCTGATGATTCCCTTGGTCACGGTCTGGCCGACGCCAAACGGATCGCCAACGGCAATCGCCACGTCGCCAACTTCCACTTTGGAAGAGTCGCCGATTGTTAGCGGAGCGAGCTCGTTCGCATCAATTTTCAGCACGGCGACGTCCGTCTTCGGGTCGGTACCGACGATACGCGCCTGGAACTCGCGCTTGTCGGCAAGAGTCACGCGGACGTCGGTCGCTCCATCGACTACGTGGTTGTTGGTTAGGATGTAGCCTTCCGGGCTGGCGATTACGCCAGAGCCAAGGCTCTTCTCCCGCTGATCTTTGGGCGTGCGGAAGTGGCCGTCACCCTGTTGCCCGAAGAACTGGCGAAACATAGGATCCATTTGCATCGGTTCGATTCCCTGCGCCTTTACAACCTTGGACGAGGAGATGTTTACGACGGAAGGCAAAACAGCTTTCACCACAGGGGCAAAACTGGTCTTACTCTCGCCTTCGTTCACGGCAGCAAGCTTGAGAGTTGCCGGCGGATTCGCTGGCTTGTCGTTGGCGGTTGTCTTACTGCCGTCGGTTGATTTTTGAATGGTGTGAGCAAAACCCAAGCCAGCGGCCCCCAATACCAATCCGAGGGCGAGCGCAGCGGGCCTGGATTTAAACAAAGAAAAGTTATCGTTCATGTGTCCGTCCTTAGGTTTGTGCGCAACCTACACAATTGGTGGTGCGCGAGTTTGGTCACATCAGTAAGACGCAGGAAAGGTTCAAGCGGATTCTCCCGGCCAGTGGGTATCTTTATGGCCGACGATTGGGTAGGCCGAAGCTATGGATGAGAAGGCAGGTTTTTTGGCAGGAGGGCTAGGAAATGATGCCTTTCCTGACGGCGTAGAGAATCAGCTCAGGCACGCCATGGAGATTCAGCTTTTCCATGATGTTGGAGCGGTGCGTTTCAACCGTGTAGACGCTCAAATTGAGAAGCTGCGCGACGTCTTTATTTGATTTGCCCTCGACGATGAGCTGCAAAACTTCGCGTTCTCTGGGGGTGAGCAGGTCGTAGGGATCTTCGCTGCCCGAGCGTTTTAATTTGCGAACGTAATCATCGAGCAAAACCTTGCTGACGGCCGGACTGAAAAATGATTTACCTTCGGCGACCGAGTGGACGGCACGGATCAGATCGGTTTCCGCGGAATCTTTCAGCAGATAGCCCTTGGCGCCGGCCTTCAATGCCCGCAACACATAACTTTCATCCGAATGCATGCTTAACATCACAATGGAGATTTCAGGGTGATCCTCGGTAATCTGCCCGGCCGCTTCGATTCCATTCAAATTGGGCATGCCGATATCCATGACGAGTACGTCGGGTTTTTGCGAATTGACCAGGGCGACCGCTTCCCGACCGTCGGAGGCTTCGCCAATGACGGTAAAATCCTGCTGCTGCTCAAGCAGGACCCGCAAACCGCTGCGCATCAACTTGTGGTCATCCGCGAGGACGATGCGAATTTTTCTCATGGCTCAAGCGGCCTCCACGCGACGCGAAGGCAATTCGGCCCTAATGGTAGTGCCTGTGGCGGGCGTCGAGTGAATCAGCAGGGTGCCGCCCAGTCGCTTGACTCGTTCTTCCATGCCAAGAATTCCCATTCCCCGGACGCGTTCGGTTTCAAATCCTTTTCCGTCATCGCTGACTTCAACATGAATTTTGTCGGCGTTTTGCCTGATCGAAACTTTCGCGTGTTTGGCCCCTGAATGTCTGGCGGCGTTGTTGAGCGCTTCCTGAACCAAGCGGTAAATACAAACCCGGATGTCATCGGCGAGTTGTTCGGAAACATGTTCGGAATGAACGTCAACCTCCATCTCGCCGCGACGGGAGATCTCGCGGCCTTGCCATTCGAGTGCAGGCACTAGCCCTAAGTCGTCGAGCATCGGTGGACGGAGCAGCAGAGCCATATCGCGGATGGACTTTACGGCTGATTCCCCAGCAGACTTGATGCGCGAGATTTGCGATTGCAGAAAAGTGTCTTCCGGGGGCACGAGCTTCGAGAGTTGCCCGATATCGACGAGCAACGCACCGAGCGTCTGACCGACCTCATCATGCAATTCACGAGAGATTGACCGCCGCTCTTCCTCCTGCGCGTCGACCAAGCGCGCGGAAAGCGCTTCCAGTTGCTGGCGGCTGGCGACGAGTTCCTGATAACGAACGCGGCCTTGCTTCTCCAAACGCAAGATGTAAAAGCCGCCGATCAGCGATAGCAGCAGTCCGGCCAAAAGGGATAAACCAACCATGGCCGCAAGGCGGCTCTGCAGGCCTTGAAAATTAGCGGCAAGCGATTCTTTAGCCTCAACCAGCTTGCGCTCATTCCACAAGGCGATATTGCGCGAAATTTGCAAGATGTAGGCACGCCTGAGCATCATTTGTTCCAAGACGATTTGCAACCGCTCCTCTGGGACCCCTTGCGCCTGGGCCATAACCAGAAGAGCGAAGGAATTTTCCTGCTCAAGGATTTTCTGCTGGATTTGCGCCAGCATTGCTCGTTCTTCCGCATCAGCATCGGCTGGGAATTTCTCTATCGCAACTTCAGCTTCGTCGCCGCGGTTCTTTACGTCAGCCGCGCCCGCGTTGCTTAGAGAAGCATCGCCTTGGATTAAATAGCGTTCCATCTGATCGTGATAAACGTGGACGGAAATAAGAATTGTTGTCAGAGCTTGATTGTGCGCGGAATATCTTTGATTTACCTGCCGCTCCATTCCGTCCAGTTGGCGAAGGGAACGCAGTGCGTCCAATCCCGCAACAACCATAAGAGCGAGCAAACCGCCAAAGGCGAGGAACAGAATTCTTCGCACTTTACCGGCTTGTATGTTTGCTAGGGAATCGTGATTTGAGCCTTCCGGCGGCATTTTCCTCACACTGACTTAGACAGATAGGATAATCGAATGGCGCAGTCAGGGTAAAATTAACTCGAGCGGGCCAGGCATCCCTGTACCGTGAAGCGCCAGGTTGCCGGTGGAAGCTCTGCTTCTGCTGAAAGGGCAGGGCGGATATCGCCAGAATCAAAGAAAACCCGCCAGAAGACTGGCCGCATCCTACAGCTTGCCCCGAAACAAACTAGGCTGCATCGAAGACTGGGAACTTTTTGCCGGCCCGTCGGGAATCAGGAGCTAAGGCAGATTTCGCTCGATTGATTTCGTGTTCACAACCATCGATCCACAAGCCGAGGAAAAGGTCACCCATGGAAATTGACGGGCGGAGTCCCAAAGCAAATAAGACCGTCCGCCCGAAGCAAGAACCGTTTTCTTGGCTTACGCCATTTGCCATTGTTCTTATTGTTTCCTTGGTGTTGTCGGAAGCGCCTGTAGGTAGCCAGCAAAACGCGCCCATCACTCTAAACGTAAATGCGGTCAACCTGCTGGCTACGGTTAGAGACAAGCATGGAAACATCGTTTCCAATCTGACCAAAGACGATTTTGCGCTGGACCAGGACGGCAAGCCACAAACAATTACCTACTTTGCAAAGGAATCCGATCTGCCGCTCACGCTGGGCTTGCTCGTCGACACCAGCATGAGCCAAAGGCGTGTGCTCGGGCAGGAGCGCGACGCCAGCCGGTCGTTCCTTGATCACATCATGCGGGCGGACAAAGACAAAGCGTTTGTCATCCAATTCGCGCGTGAAGTTGAACTTCTTCAGGATCTCACAGGGTCCCGGCAAAAATTGCAAACGGCTATCGAGAAAATCGACTCGCCAGAGTTCTCGCAATCGGGATCTGGCGGCGGGTCGCAGAGCGGGAGCGGAAGTGGTGGCGGAGGGGGTTACGGAGGACATGGCTCCCACGGCCATGGCGGGGGAGCCGGCACTCTTCTCTATGACGCGGTGTATCTAGCGTCAGATGAATTGATGAAGAAGCAGCAGGGACGGAAGGCTCTGATCCTGTTAACTGACGGGGTGGATCACGGCAGTAAGGAAACCTTGCAAGATGCGATTGAGACGGCGCAGCGCGCCGATACCCTACTTTATTGCATCCTGTTCGCAGACAAAGAGGGATACGGAAGCAGTGCTGGGTTTGGCGGCCCGCATATGGGCGGAATGGGCGGTCACGGCGGGGGTTATCCTCGGCGAACGGAGGAATCGCATCCGGACGGGAAGAAGGTATTAGAGCAAATGTCCAAAGAAACGGGTGGACGGTTTTACGAGGTTTCTAAGAAGGAACCGATCGACAAGATATACGCGGCGATCGATGAAGAATTGCGGAATCAATACAGTCTGGGCTACACGCCGTCTAAAGATGACAGCGGTGTGGGCTATCACAAATTACATCTGGCGGTGAAAGGGAAGGATTTGCTCGTACAAACCAGAGATGGATTTTATCTTGAGCGCTAGAGGCAGAAACTAGTCTTTGTCGTGATCCTCATCATCGCCGTGCAACGCCAGATCGTCCGCACCTTCTGTTTGGTGATTCTTAAATTCCGCCAGGAGGCCCTCGTCGGTTAAGTCCAGTGGGTGCGAATGCTTCCAATCGTGATGAGCAATTTCCTGAAGGCGATCGACCACATCCTCGTCCTTAACCTGGATGGCCAATTCTCTGCGGCTGTCAAAACTTCCCGGAGCGAGGTTGATGGAGCCCACGATGGCACGTGCATGATCGGCTAGCAGCATTTTGGCGTGCAATTTCAAATGCTTCAACTTATTGATCTTGATCCCCACATCTTCCATGATGCGAAGGCCGCCAACGGCTTCGACTAATTTCTCTTTTTTCAACTTATGGGGGGGCCGAGCCATTACGTGTATTTTTACTCCACGGCGCGCGGCGCGGACCAAGCGTTCAATAATGACAGCGTCCTGGTAGCGTTCGTTTTGCAGAAAAATCGTGTCCTTCGCGCTGTCGATGAACTCGGCAATGCGTTCACGGCCGTTGCCCTGGCACCAGATTAAATGGGAATGCTCGCCGATCTTGAAATCTGTTCTGGCCCAATCAGCCTCAAAGCATTCGAGAACTTCGGCCACTTCGTGGGCGTGAGAGGTTGCAACGGCATAGTCGCGTGTTTCCGTCAGATTTTTCGCAGCCCAATTTAGCGAACAGATGACCGCAGTGGTGTCATCGAGGACCATCGATTTTTCGTGGGTCACATCAAACGCCGGGTTGCTGTCGAGCACGTGGACGCCCTCGGCTTTTAGCTGTTTGTGGGATACCTTATTTTCGGATTCGCCGCTGCGCCGCGCTGGGTTCAACATGACTTTTACATCGACTCCGCGATGCCGGGCCGCTACGACTGCTTTTAGCAAATGGGGATCCGAAAACAGGAACATTTTGATGCGCAGCGATTTCTTGGCGCGCTCAATCAACTCGAGAATCGGCTTAGCCGAATCATCGGGCAAAACGATTAATTGACGTGACCCGCCCATGCGCTAAACATACCTCCAAACTGCAGTCCGCCCCGCCAAGAAATTCATGCAACGACCGGTGTTGCCGGCGTAGAAGGCGGAGCTTTGAATTGTATCCTATAAAGCTCGGCGTAAACCCCGCCTTTGGCCAGCAACTCGTCGTGCGTGCCTTCTTCCGCTACCACCCCGCCCTTCAACACGATGATTTTGTTTGCATCACGAATGGTGCTCAGGCGGTGGGCGATGGTAATCACGGTTCGGCCTTTCATCAACCGTTCAAGTGCTTCAATCACCAGACGTTCTGATTCGGTATCGAGTGCCGCGGTTGGTTCATCGAGAATGAGAATCGGATTGTTGCGAATGACCGCGCGAGCGATGCCAATTCTCTGCCGCTGCCCTCCGGAAAGAGTCTCGCCGCGCTCGCCCACCATGGTGTCATACCCGTGAGGCATGCGGGAAATGAATTCGTCTGCGTTAGCCAATTTTGCCGCTTCGATTATCTGCTCCGGGGTTACGTCTTTGCGGCCGTAGGCAATATTGTCGCGGATGGTTCCCTCGAACAGAATTGTTTCCTGAAGCACGTAGCCGATATGATTGCGCAGAGCGAGGTGTTGGTAATCCCGCACGTCTTTGCCATCGATCTTCACCGCGCCGGCACTGGGGTCGTAAAATCGAGGAATCAAACTGACGATGGTGGATTTTCCACCTCCGGTTGGCCCCACAACGCCCACCATCTGGCCCGGCTGAATGTGAAAGGAAACATCCTTAAGCACTGGAGAGTCCTCCACGTAGGCAAAGGCTACGTGTTCAAATTCAATTTCGCCTTTTATCGCTTCTGGCACGAGTGCATTGGGTCGTTCAGGGATGACGGTATCGGCCTCCAGAATGTTTCTGACGCGTTCAACGCCCACAGCTGCCTGGGCGATAGCGTTGGTCATCTTTGCAAGATCCTGCACCGGTTTGAAAAACTTGCTGAGATAGGAGAGAAAAACGGTCAGCGCGCCTGCCGTCATGGCCCCGGCAAGAATCAGCGCTGAGCCACGCCAAAGAACGATCGCGGTGCATAAGGCAACGGTGATTGAAACGATTGGAGCCAGGAGCGCTTTCACTCGACGAGCCTTAAGCGATGCTGCCACCGTTGCATGGCTGACCTCGGCAAGATTCTGTTCGGCAAGATCTTGCCGCCCAAAGGCTTTCACCACCCTCATCGACTGCAAACCTTGCTCAACTACCGACACAATTTTGCTTTGTTCTTTGCGAACCTCGTGAGTGGCTTTCTTGACGGCTTTTTTGAAGCGAGAAACCAGCAGGAGCATGAACGGGGTAACCGCAACGGCGATCAACGTAAAATCCCAATTCATCCAAAACATAATAAAGAGCATCCCGATAATCGTCAGCAGATCAACAAACATTCCAAGGGTATCGGAAGAAGCAAAACCTTGGATGGTTTGCACATCGGAAGTGATGGTGCTCAGAAGGTTTCCGGTCTGGTGGGTATCGTAGTAGCGCAGCGAGAGCTGCTGCAAATGATGATAGGTCCTGATGCGCAAATCGTTTGCGACATACTGACCAACGCTCGTGGTGTAATAGTTGGCCACATAAGAAGCGACCGCGCCAAACAGCGCAATCAGTACGGTGGCCACTGCCGCCGCCACCGCGATCTGCATTTTACCGCTTCCACTTAAAATGGGAGCCAAAAGATCACTGAGCCAGTGAGGGAGTTTGTGAGACCCGACAACGTTGTCCAGAATGATTTTCAGCGGCCACGGAGCAGCCACGCTCATTGCAGTCTCGACCAGCATGGCCAGCAGAATGACGAACAGAGTGCCGCGGTAGGGTCGCACGAGGCTCAGAATTAGACGCGTCAAGCCCAAACTCCTGGTCAGCAGCTCCGCCAAACTTGGCCCCTGGCGGTTCCTGATTTTCATCCATCGAAGGGGGATATGCAAGTACGCGGCAATACTCCCAGTCGCCAGTATTCGCTTCTGATTCAGGTAGGCGCTAGAGTATTTACTTTCGGATCGAGCCCGGTCCTGGCCAGCGGCAGCCGTACCTGAAACGCCGTTCGGCCCGGTTTCGATTCCACCCGTATGGTTCCCTGATGATTTCGCACGATTCGCTGAACGATGTCCAATCCTAATCCTGTGCCTTCACCAACCGGTTTGGTGGTAAAGAACGGGTCAAAGATTCTGCCCTGAATTTCCGGAGGAATTCCGGGCCCACTGTCTGTAAATTGAATCAAGAGACAATCCGGCTCCAAGGCTGTAGACACCGCTAATACTCTTTTCCCTTCAGGCAGGTCCTTCATCGCACCAATGGCATTGTCGATCAGATTGGTCCAGATCTGATTCAGTTCGCTGCCGTTTGCAGGGATTTTCGGAAGCGCATGGGAAAAATTCCGTTGCACTTCAAATCCGTGCTTCAACTGGTGCTGGAACATGCGGAGGGTCACCTCGATTCCTTGTTCAACATCGATTTCGCTCAGCGGGGTTTGGTCCATATACGAATAGGATTTCACGGCCTGAACGAGATCGGAGATTCGCCGCGAGGCCTCTTGAATTTCCCGCGCCAAGCAAAGAATCTGGTGATCATAAACCAAGATATGCAACCCGCGCGCGAGATTGGCATTGCTCAGCGATTGTGCGATGGGTTCGAGCTTCTCGGCCGTAATTCCGGCTCCGACCAAATCTCCCGCCAGCTCGCACGGCAATTTCCTGGTTTCCAGCCAATCGCTAAGATCAGATTCCAAGTCGGCAAGCGCAAGAGGATCGGTTTGGTTGGTCATATTCGAGCATTCTGCAATGGATTCGCTTAGCGCATTCATCAAGTTCTGAGCTTCGACCGAAATCAATTCCCCGCGCATGGCAATCGCTTCTCGCCGGCGTTGCATGAGGGTTTCCCGAAGAAGCGTGGAAGATCTGACGGCCGCTGACGCGGGATTATTTAGCTCGTGAGCGAGGCCGGCCGCCAGTTTGCCCAAGGCTAGCATTTTGTTGGTTCGCTCTTCGTTTTGGGCGGACTCGCGGGTACGATCGGTCATTTCGGAAACAAGCCTTTGGGCCAGCTTCGGGGCGCGATAGACCAGTTCACGCAACTCCGTGGCAGGCATAACCGCCAGGCGAGTCCGTCCTACGGCAATGCCGCGGCCCCGAATCACTTTTAATCTTGAAAAAGGCAGGACACCGGTGGCTTGCCCGGCGACCCTTACAAATACAGGGGCATACGGATCGCCAGGTCGCCGCATATGAATCTCGCCCTCGAGAACCACGACAAATTCCGTGGCGGGCATGCCCTCTTTCATAATGAGGTCTCCGGACTCATAGCAACGCACTTCGAACTGAGCTGCCAGCCAATCGAGTGCGGCTGGATCTTCACCGGCGAAAAGCTCGAACCGTTTGAGTTCTTCTGGCGTGGGTCGCGCGCAGGAATCCTTTGCCATCCGCATGCTCCTTAGCGGTTCGCCAAATACTGCTGAATGAAATACAGCACGATAGAGCCTTCCCCGACGCTGTTGGCCACACGGCGAACGGCACCATCGCGGACGTCGCCCACAGCAAACACGCCGGGGACGCTCGTTTCAAGCAAAGATGGATCGCGATCGAGAGTCCAGCCGGGAGGCCTCTTTCCGTCTCGCAACAGGTTGCGCCCGGTCGTCAGGAATCCCTTCCCATCGCGGCATACCGTGCCTGCAAGCCATTCCGTATGGGGCTCCGCTCCGATAAAAATAAATACCGCGCCCGCCGGACGTTGTTCGGTTGTTTTGGTATCGTGATGACGAATCGTCAAGCCGCTCAGCCGATCCTCTCCGTGGACCTCAATCACTTCCGTAAATGGTTCGACGGTTATAGTGGAGATGGTCTTGATGCGCTCGACTAAATAGTGCGACATCGATTTTGAGAGGGATTCCGCCCGCACCAGCATGCTTACCGAACGCGCCAAACCGGAGAAATGGACTGCGGCCTGGCCTGCGGAGTTCGCTCCGCCGATGATGTAAACGTCTTCGCCCTTACAGGACAATGCTTCGGTATTTGCGGCCCCGTAATAAACCCCAGCACCGGTCAATTTATCAATTCCTGGAATATCGAGCCGGCGCCATTGCACACCGGCAGCAATCACCACGCTGTGCCCCAGCAATTCCCGGCCGTTTGAAAGTTTCACAACCTTGTATTCACCATCCAAGGAAAGCGAAACGGCCTCGACAGGCGCCAAGACTTCCGTTCCAAACCGCTTTACTTGGGAGACGCCGCGGCGGGCAAGATCAGCGCCACTCAGTCCTGAAGGAAAACCGAGATAGTTTTCGATGCGGGAGCTTAGGCCGGCTTGCCCGCCGGCAGCTTCCCGTTCTACGAGAATGGTCCGCAGCCCTTCCGTGCTGCAATAAAGTGCACAAGCGAGGCCAGCCGGCCCCGCACCAATAATAATGACGTCGTAAAACTCTCGGCCGGGCAAAGTGGTAAGCCCCAGTTTGCTGGCGACCTCCGGCAAGCTTGGTTTCTTGAGGATCGAGCCATCG
Source organism: Candidatus Acidiferrum sp. (assembly GCA_035314425.1). GTDB lineage: Bacteria > Acidobacteriota > Terriglobia > Acidiferrales > UBA7541 > Acidiferrum. The sequence goes on from DATFZN010000144.1 coordinate 10,216, forward strand.
GAGAAAATTACCACGGGAAGGTCCGTCGAATTCTCTCCGACGGCCGCCTTGATGCGGGGGTCAGAGGTTGCTCCAGGCTCCATCCACCGGTAGGGTATTTGGCTTTTGGCCAGAAAATTCTTTAACTCATGCGTGCTCGGTGCCCAGCGAGTTCCGACGACATAAATTCCATCAAATGATTCGCGGCTGGTGGCGTTCCAGTCGTCCAGCAGATCCGCAATGATCGGATAGAGATTCTGCTCGGGAGGTTCCCATGGTTTCATCAGATAGTGGTTCAACTTAACTTTATTGATCGCATCGATCGCGGCGTTCGAATCCGCGTAGGCCGTGAGCAGCACCCGTCGCGCATCGGGCTGGAGCAAGAGCGCTTCCATCAGGAACTCCGTACCACTCAGGTGGGGCATGCGCTGATCCACCAGGAAAAGGGCAATGCGATCTCCGCGAGTTGTGAGTTGTTTGACCAGCTCCAGGGCTTTTTCTGGAGAATCCGCGGCGAGGATCCGATAACTAGCCGCGAATTTGGACTTGAGGTCGCGTTCGACAGCACGAATTACGGCCGGGTCGTCGTCAAGAGCGAGAAGGTATGGTTTTTTCATAAGGAAACGAGTTGCCAAGCCGACATGTTCTCACGCTAAATCGCTTATTGGATACTTTAAACACCCAAATAGTTGCGCTAGAAGCTAGGCTTTCTTATTGTTTGGCTGTGTTAGACTCAGCCCAACTTCCCTGGGGGTACGCCGTGCTACCGTCGTTGTTGGGAAGGCCAGCCAATGAAAAAATCGATGCTAATTAGCCGAGCTCTGTTGCTCGTTGCGGCAGTAGCAACGACACTCTTCACCAATCTTTCGAAGGCAAAACCTCAGGAGAGAAAGCCAGCACTTGAACTTACGCGTCCTGTGCGACCCTGGGAATTCCTCTGCTCCGTGGGGAAACAAGCAGCGATCTTTGGCAATGAATCGGGGCACATCGAAGGTTGGGTTTATCCTCTGAAATTATTTCGCGATCTGTCATTGGTCTTTCACACCCAAAATCGTGCCCTTGCGGCCGAAACCCTGGCCCGAACAGTCACGGTCCGGCCTGAATCTACGACGATTCTGTACACCGGGGACACGTTTCGTGTCGAAGAAACATTCTTTACGCCGGTCGACGAACCGGGGGCGATTCTAGAGCTCGATGTTGAAACCGAACAACCTCTGGAGGTTGAGATCACGTTTCATCTGGACTTTCAATTGGAATGGCCTGCCGCGCTTGGCGCCGCGTATTCTTCCTGGGATGCACGGCTTCGCGCCACCGCCTTTGGCGCCGATCACCAGGAGTTCGCCGGACTGCTGGGTTCGCCCACCGGCACTGTGGCTAGCCAGCCGTTTGACACGAACTACAATTCCTCTTCGGTAGCCGCAATGCGCTTGGGCGTTACGTCCCACGGCAGAGAAACCAAGCTGGTGGTGATGGCCGCTTCGATCCATGGCAGCGAGGAGGCCGAGAAAACCTACCGAAAGCTAGTCGACAAACACGCCGAGCTAGAGAAGTCCGCTGCCAATTTTTACTCGGAGTATCTTGCGCGCACGGTAAGTGTGGAACTTCCCGACGCACAACTTCAACAAGCGTATGACTGGTCGCGTGTGAGCGTGCTGCAAGGAGTAGTCAAAAGCCCGTACTTGGGTTCGGGACTTGTTGCGGGATACCGAACCTCCGGCGATTCGCAGCGGCCGGGCTTTGCCTGGTATTTCGGGCGCGATGCAGAGTGGAGCTCGCTCGCGCTTAATAGCATGGGAGATTTTGCAACGACGAAAGATGCGCTGAATTTCCTGATCAAGTTTCAACAGGAGAACGGCAGAATTCCCCACGAAATAGCCCAGACTGCTTCGCTAGTGAATTGGTTCAAGGACTTTCCATACGGGACAGCGTCGGCCGACGCAACTCCACTCTTTATCATCGCCGCCGAAGATTATGTAAGAACGAGTGGTGATGTTTCCTTCGCAAATGATCGATGGAGCAATCTTTGGAAGGCTTATCAATTCCTTCACTCGACCTATGACCAAAATGGTTTACCAAAGAATTTTGGAATAGGTCACGGATGGATCGAGGGCGGGCCGCTCTTGCCGCTGAAATCGGAACTGTACCAGAGTGGCGTGGGCGCAGAAGCAATTCGGGCACTCGCTCAACTTGCAAAATGGACCAATAGAGACGCGGAATGGCAATCGCTATCCCTTGAATTTGCCAAACAACAACTCAAAGTGAACGCAGCTTTCTGGTCTTCGGAGAAAAATATCTACGCTCTTGCGATTGGCCAGGACAACAAGCAAGTGGTTGAGCCGAGCGTGCTCGCAACTGTCCCAATGTGGTTCAACTTGCTAGATCGTGCCAATTCGAAGAGCACAATTTCACGCCTTTCCGGCGCTGATCACACAACCGATTGGGGAATGCGCATTATTTCAAACAGTTCCGCTAACTACAGTGCCGGCGGCTATCATTTTGGCTCAGTTTGGCCGCTGTTCACGGGTTGGGCTTCTGTCGCGGCATATAACTATCATCAGATCCACGCCGGACTGCAAAATCTGCGCGCAAACGCGCTGCTCGCGCTCGATGGATCACCCGGCCATGTTACAGAAGTTCTTTCAGGCGACTACTACCAGGATCTTTCCACCAGTTCGCCGCATCAGATCTGGTCAGCGGCAATGGTAGTCAGCCCATTGCTGCGCGGCCTGTTTGGATTGCGGGTCGATGCGGTTGCGCACACGATCACTCTCGCGCCTTCGCTGCCCGCGGATTGGTCGTCATTTGGCCTGCGTAATCTTCGCGCGGGAAACGTCGCGCTCGATGTCAAGTTCCGCCGTACGCCCAGCGAAATCACGCTCGATGTTCGTCCAACTCAAGCTGGAGAATGCATTTTTGAATTTCAGCCGGCTCTAAGCTTGCGCGCCGAAGTCCAGAGCGTGGAGCTCAATGGGCGTTCTATACCATTTCAAGTCAGGGCCAATGAAAGCGATCAACACCTGGTTACGCAATTTCCCGTCTCCGGCTCTCCGAGTATTCTGAAGATTCGAATTCGAGATGATTTTGCGATTACCTACATCTCTCAACTTCCGGAACTTGGAGGGAAAAGTGAAGGTTTGCGGGTTCTCTCTGAGAACTGGAATGCCGCGCGCACGCAACTCACCTTGGAACTGGAAGGCATTCCTGGCCGTGGGTACGAGCTCTTGCTCTTTGGCGGCAAAGAACTAACCAGCGTCGAAGGCGGCAAGATTTTAAAAGCGGCAGATGGCGGAGAGAGATTGTCGGTGACCATTCCCGGTGCCGAGGGAACTCAGTTTGTGCCCCTGGCGGTGGTGATGCACTTTCCCGTTGCCGCGGGAAAACACCCAGCTGCCACTCCCTAGCACGGTGATAGGCATGTATTTTCCTTTAGACTCCCGCGCTGACGACCTCAGATGCTAGGGCTAAGACCGCCAGCCAATCGAGCGAAACGGGCGAAGTGATGGGACGTTCTCTCTGCCTAAATCGTTTCTTTACTTAACTTTAGAAACAACCTCTGGATACCCTCTTGTCGCCTGATTTCGCTCCCCTCTATAATGTCGCTAGCGGAGTTCGGCTTCGAGCCGGGCTCCGCATACTTTTTCTTCGACGCAGGAACAAATGTCTGACCCTCTTTCTAAAATAAAAGCGAAATTGCAGCAGGAGCTCGACGCGCTCGAGCACGAACTGAATGTCGATCTTCCGAAGGAAATCGCCGTCGCGCGCGCCCACGGTGATCTGTCGGAAAACGCCGAATACAAATACGCCAAGGAACGCCAGGGCTACGTCAACGCCAAGATTGGCAACTTGAAGAAACGCATGGGCGATTTGGGCATGCTCAACCTCACCAACATCCCCAAGGATCGCGCAGGATACGGCTCACGCATCGTTGTTCTTGACATGCAAAAAAGTGTCGAACTCGAATACAAATTGGTCAGCACTGAAGAAGCGGATGTGGAGAAGGGTCTAATCTCCACCACGTCGCCCATCGGCCGGGCTTTACTGAATAAAAAAGTCGGGGACGAAGTACTGGTGGCTACGCCCAACGGACAAAAGGAATTTGAAATTGTTCGACTTGCCACGATCCACGAAGAGGCCTAAACTCACACTCCCGGTCTCTTTGAGGTCTTATGCTTTATTGGGGTTCTGGAGCAAATCTTGGCCTTCTGACGGTCATGGGTTACATCGTCACCCTGAGTGGCGCGCTCTATCTATGGCGGTACCGGCACGAACTTACGTTCTGGGTAGACAACGAACTTTCGGTATTTCGCCGCAATCTCTCGCGGTATGTGCCGTCTGGTCCGTTCTATGAACGCCGTGCGACTTCGCGACTTGTGGTCATTCCGGCAAGTTTCGTGCGCACCATGGTTCATCTGCCGGAACGCCGTTTTTCCTGGGGAGCCTTTCTCCTGGTTCTAGGCTTGCTTTTGTCGGCGCTCGATTTCTTTATTTAATTGCTGCAGCCATTCGCGTTTAGCGAGTTCGATTCAAACTTTCGCCGCAGAGTCGGCAGCGAGCTCCTGACCCGCCTTCCTCGGCATTTTACCTCCCCAAGACTGCTCCGCCCGCGCTGGACAAATTCTCGGAGCTCTGCAATTCTCCTTTCCTATGATTCCTTCGCTCGTTGTTCATGGTGGCGCTTGGGACATTCCTGACGATGCGGTCGAAGCTTCTAAGGCGGGTTGCCAGCGAGCACTTAGGGCTGGTTGGTCGATTCTCTCTAAGGGTGGCCACGCGCTCGATGCGATTGAAACGGCTGTCACCATTCTAGAAGATGATCCGGCATTTGATGCGGGTTTCGGCTCTCATCTTAACCTCGACGGCCAGGTAGAGTGCGATGCGATTGTGATGGACGCGGCAACGCTCAAAGCCGGCTCGGTGGCCGGGCTTCGAAGAATTAAAAACCCAATTCGCCTGGCGCGTCAGGTACTCGAACAGTGCGTCCATATGATGCTCATCTCGGAGGGCGCGGAACGCTTTGCTTTGCAACATGGATTGACTTTTTGCCGTCCCGAAGACCTGGTTTCGCCGGCTGAGCGCGAGGCCTGGCTTCGCTGCAGCAAAGATGCGCACGCCGCGGAGCATCATCGTGGCCACGATCAAGGCACGGTAGGTGCCGTTGCAATCGACCGCCAAGGACGGCTGTTCGCTGCGACGTCAACGGGCGGCATCTGCTGCAAACTCCCGGGGCGCGTCGGCGATTCACCGCTGGTTGGTTCGGGCTGCTACGCGGATTTTGAAACAGGCGGTGCCTCCTCAACCGGATATGGCGAAGCCATCATGCGAATTGTCATGGCCAAGTCAGCAACTGATTCGCTTCGCGGAACTCCGTCTCCTGCCCTGGCAATGCACGCCGCCCAAGAAGCGGTGAAACTGCTGAGCGCGCGCGGAAGGGGCACGGGAGGGATCATCTTGCTCGACAAAGCCGGCAATCCCGGGTTTGCCTTCACTACGCCACGGATGGCTTATGGCTACGTGGCTTCCGATTCTTCCTTTGTCGTTGCGACCGAATGCTGATGCGATTCTCTACCTGGTTTACGCTTCTGATCGCTTGCTGCCTTATTCTGCAGGCAAGTTCGGCACAGATGAAATCAGGAAAGCTGAACCAGGATTGGGCCACCTACGGTGGGACGCCAGAAGGCACTCATTTTTCTCCGCTGACGCAAATCAATCGCACGAACGTAAAAAACCTGAAACTCGCCTGGAGTTTTGACACCGAAGAACGGGGTGGCCTGCAATCCAGTCCCCTCATCGTAGACGGCGTTCTTTTCGGAATTACGCCCACGCAAAAAATATTCGCCTTAGACGCGAGCACCGGGAAGCTCCTCTGGAAATTTGATTCCGGCGTCACCGGCACGCAACCCGATCGCGGCCTCGCCTATTGGTCCAACGGTACGGACAAACGTATTCTCGCGGGCGTGATGAATTTTGTTTATGCCTTAAACGCAAAGACAGGGCAACCTGTGAGCTCCTTTGGCAAGGGCGGCCGTATCGATTTGCGGGAAGAACTCGGGCGCGAACCCGCGTCCGCTCAATCCGTCTATCTGACCAGCCCCCCGGTTGTCTACAAAGATCTATTCATCGTTGGGGGGCGAAACCCCGAAACACTTCCCGCACCTCCCGGCGACATTCGGGCGTTTGCGGTGCTCACGGGACGACTGCGCTGGGCATTCCACACCATTCCCCACCCGGGTGAGTTTGGCCATGAAACCTGGCCCGCTTCATCCTGGGAAACGAGCGGCGCCGCAAACAATTGGGCTGGCATGGCTCTCGATCCCGAACGCGGCATTCTGTACGTTCCCACTGGTTCGGCAGCATTCGATTTTTACGGGGGCGACCGCCTGGGCGACGATCTTTTCGCCAATTGCCTGCTCGCGTTGAACGCACAGACAGGCGAGAGGCTCTGGCATTTTCAAGGCGTCAAACATGATTTGTGGGATCGGGATTTTCCGGCGCCGCCAGTGCTCCTCACCGTGACGCGGAACGGCAAAAAGATAGATGCAGTAGCCCAAACCTCCAAACAAGGCTTCGTGTTTCTTTTCGATCGAGCCAATGGAACGCCACTTTTTCCGATCGAGTATCGGCCCTATCCCCCCAGCGACCTGCCCGGCGAAATGGCTGCCGCACAGCAAGGGCTTCCCACGAAACCCGCGCCTTTTTCGCGACAAACTCTAAACGAAACGAATCTGACCAATCGCACCCCGAAGGTGCACCAATGGGCGGTCGAAAAATTTCACACATTTCGCAACGGCGGCCAGTTCGTGCCCTTCACCGTCGGCCAAGACACTGTGGTTTTCCCCGGCTTTGATGGCGGCGCGGAATGGGGTGGTGCCGCGGTCGATCCCGAATCGGCAATCCTCTACATCAACGCCAACGATATTGCCTGGACCGGTGCGCTAGCTGAAAGTGAAACTTTCAGCGGCGCGGGCGCTTTGTACCGCGGCCAGTGCAGTATCTGCCACGGCGAAGATCGGGAGGGATCACCACCCGCATTCCCTTCGCTTGTCGGCATAGCGAGTCGACAGGATTCCGAATCCATCGCCACAACCATCAAAAATGGCAAGGGCCGTATGCCCGGTTTCCCCAACATTTCGGAAGGTCAACTTACATCGCTTTTGGACTATCTGGCCACCGGCAAAAGCAAAGAAGTGGAACCCTCCGCGCCGTCCTCTCTGGGGATGAAATATCACCTTACCGGATACAAGCGCTTTTACGATCCCGATGGCTATCCCGCCGTGGCGCCCCCGTGGGGGACACTCAATGCGATCAATCTCAACACCGGCGAATATGTTTGGAAAATTCCGTTTGGTGAATACCCGGAACTGGCCGCCGAAGGAGTGAACAATACTGGCACGGAGAATTACGGCGGTCCGATCGTGACGGCGGGAGGAGTGCTTTTTATTGGCGCCACGAACTTTGACAGGAAGTTCCGTGCCTACGATAAGTCGACCGGCGAGCTGTTATGGGAAGCTGCCTTGCCATTTGCAGGGAACGCTACACCGGCAAGTTATGAAGTCAACGGGCGCCAATTTGTAGTTATCGCCGCCGGTGGCGGCAAGGATCCGAAGTCGCCCTCGGGGGGTGTCTACCTGGCCTTCGCGCTTCCTCTTCCCCGTTCCGGCAAGCCGTAGGATCGCCATTTTCCTCTAGGCGCATGGCGTAATGCCTGTTTCATCACACCAGTACTCTCCTCCTATTGCCCCAAACTTCCGTAGATCGGAATCTTCCCTATACATAGCAGCGACTCCCGGAACCCTTCTGTTGGGAGAGTTGCCGTGACAGGTGCCCATGCCGACGATCAATCGACAAGAGCTCGACCGCCTCGACCGACGCGGCCTGCAGCTCACCCTCTTCTCCGCGGTATTCGTCCTGGTCCTTGCAGGAGGACTCGCCAGCTTCATGTATCCGATGGTGTTTGTTCATCCTGAAGGCAACGAGTGGACGCTGCGTGCCACATTCTTTGGCTTTTGCGCCATCACCGTGCTCTTTGTGGTTTATCTTTTTGATCGGCAGCGCTCCTTCACGAAAATCAAGGACCAACTGCTGTCGGAACTCGAACGCAACGTCGAACTGCAAATCCAGGCCAGCACCGATCAGCTGAAATCTATGCCGGATCAAAACCATTTCTGGGATCGTCTCACTATGGAATTTCGGCGCGCGCTGACGATGGAGAAAAACCTTTCCTTGGTCCTGATACGAGTGAAGCCCGGCGCAAAAGCTTCCCTAAATGATCAGAATGCCGGACTGAGCGACGCCGCCAAATCCATGTCCAAGCGTTTGCGGCCCACCGATTCGATCTATCGCCTTGCGGATGATTTGTTCGGCATCGTTTTACCCGAGACCGATACTTTGAATTCCAAGCGCATTGCCTATCGCTTGCAAGAGGAGTTGCAAGGCGTCCGCGCTCATTATGGCTGTTCGTTCGAGTTGACCTCGCATAACTATCCTGACCAGGTCAAAAGTTCGCATGAACTGGAAGACATTGTGAAGTCGATGATGCCGGAGCACGAAGAGTGGCAAGTCCCCCCGGTAGTGGCACCGCAAGCAGTTTGAGTGAATAGCAAACCTATGGAAAGCCTAACCGAGTGCTTGGTTCAAATCCTCGATGAGGTCCGCCGCATCTTCCAATCCAATCGAGACGCGTACGGTTCCTGGTTTTACCCCCGCGCGCCGCAGTTCCTGCTCGCTCATGCGGTAGTGCGAACTGTAAATCGGCAGGAGCACCAGCGACTCTGCGCCGCCAAGGCTCGCCGCCAGTAGGAATAGCTGCACGCGGTCGCAGAATTTTCGCGCTGCGGGCAATCCACCCTTCAAATCAAACGCCAGCATCGAGCCAAATCCACGCATCTGTTTTTTCGCCAACGCATGATCTTGGTGTGACGGCAAGCCGGGATACTGTACTCGCTCTACCCGCGGATGTTTCTCTAGGAAATTCGCCACTCGCAAAGCGGTCTGGCATTGCCGTTCTATGCGCAGGCCCAGTGTTTTTATGCCTCGCATCAGCAGAAATGCGACTTCGGGGTCCATGCAACCGCCAAGAAAAATCACCATCTGCCGCACCGGCGCGATACGTTCGGAGCTTCCGAGCGCCACGCCCCCCAATAAATCGGAATGTCCGGCCAACCCTTTGGTAACGCTGTGCACCACGATGTCGGCTCCGAGCGCCAGCGGGTTCTGCAGAATCGGCGTGGCAAAGGTGTTGTCGACAACCGTCAGCAATTTGTGCTTCCTGGCAAATGCGCTGGCTTTCCGCAGATCCACCAATTGCAGAGCCGGGTTGGTGGGCGTCTCCACGTACAAGCATTTCGTTTTCGCCGTGACCAATTTCTCGATTCCCAGAAGAGAGCTCCGCGCCTGTCGCACGGTTATGCCAAAGCGAGGAAAAACATCGCGCATTAGCCGGTAGGTGCCTCCGTAGAGTTGCGCTGTCGAAATGACCTCGTCTCCATTCCGGACAACGCTCAGTAAGGTGTTGGCAATCGCCGCCATTCCCGAGGAAGTCACAATCGCCGCTTCTGCTCCTTCAAGCGCGGCGAGCTTCTTTTCCGCCACGGCCAGCGTTGGATTACCATAGCGCGTGTAAATGTAGGCTTTGCTTTTGCCCTCGGCCCACCTCTTCATCTCTTCGCTTGAAGAAAATGTAAAGCTCGAGGAGCGCACGATTGCCGAAGTGACTGCGGCGCCCACTCCGTGCCGTTGCGGCTCTCCTGCGTGAATCGCTCTGGTCGGCAGACCAACTGTCACCGGGTTGTTTTTTCTCATGCCCAACAGTATTCGCCTTCTTTCTCCCCTCTAGCAACTTCAATTCTGCCGTCAGTCGCCAAGCGCAGCCGATCCTCCTGCTTTTTCCTTGACCCGACCTTCTATTAGTACAATACTGACACAGTCATGAATGATCTATTGCTTCTCTCTACCTTGCTCGAAGGCCCGAAACACGGGTACGCCCTTAAAAAACAGATTGCCTTCATCACCGGGCAGGTCGAGATGCACAACAACCTGGTCTACCCACTGCTCAAACGATTCGTCAGAAATGGCTGGGTCAGCCACCGCAAAGCGGCGGGCGAGCGCGGGCAAACCCGGGAGCTTTATACCCTCACGGCTAAAGGCCGCGAGGAGATTGTCGACAGGCTTTCGCAGTTTTCACGGAAGGCAGCGGGATCAGCCGAAGCGTTTTCCTTTCGCGTGGGGCTGTTTGAGATTCTCGACGCTTCTACACGCAACCGCATTGTCGACGAACGCGAGAAATGGCTCAGAGGACGGGCTGCGTTGCTTGCCAACCTTTCCTCCGGTATCCCGCTCGGCCAGTGGGGTGGGGAGGTCGTGAAATTCCTTCAGGCGCAGGCTGTTGCCGAGCAAAAGTGGATTGCACGGTTGCGCAAGAAGATGCGCCAAGGGGACCAGTGATAGGTTTTGCCTGGGCGGCGAAGCGGCCCGACCCAGCTGGGGATTCGGGGGTAGCCATGTTGGAACGTCTCGTTCACGGAGAACTGACGCCAGATCGCGCCATGCAGTTAGCCAAATGGTGCTGGATGGTGCTGGCATCGGTTTGGCTGCTAATGGCATTCGCTATCAAACGAGCAAAGCAAAGAGAAGGTATCCAGGAGCGTTTGCAATACATCTTGCTGCTGGTAGGGGGGTTCTGGTTGTTGTTTGGTAGGACTGCACCTTGGCCGTGGCTCTATTTCCGGATGCTTCCAGCCGTTCCGGTCATTTGGTGGACCGGCCTGATCCTGACGGCCGTAGGCGTGGCCATCGCCATCTGGGCCCGCCTCTCCCTCGGTTCCAATTGGAGCGGCACTGTCACCCTCAAAGAGAATCACGAATTAATTCGCAAAGGTCTTTACAGCCAGATCCGTCACCCGATCTACACTGGCATCCTGCTGGGCGTAATTGGTAGCGGAATGATCCAAGGCGAATTGCGCGATCTTCTGGGCTTCTGCCTTCTATTCTTCTCTTTGTTTATCAAGGCCAAACGCGAAGAAGCGTTCCTTTTTCAAGAGTTCGGATCAACCTTTACCGAACACCAGCGACACACAGGCATGTTTCTTCCGTAGCTAAGCTAACCCCCTGATTCCCTGGCCCGTCTCTCTGAACTCGCTCGGCTAGGCTTCTTCCTCGACGAGGGCTTCGCCGTGAGCCAGTTTGTGGGCGGCGATAACTTTCTCGCCTAGTTCGCTTGGCACATAGTCGTAGTGGGAATATTCCATGGAGTAGCTGGCTCTTCCCTGGGTCATCGACGTCAGGTCGGTTGCATAGGAAAGCATTTCGGAAAGCGGCACGATCGCTTTCACGATCACGTTGTGCCCACGCGCTTCGCTGCCTTCGATCCTCCCGCGCCGGCTACTGAGATCGCCCATCAAGTCTCCGGAGTACTGATCCGGAGCGAACACTTCGACGTGCATGACCGGCTCGAGCAGCGACGGTCTGGCAATCTTCATGGCTTCTTTGAATGCCAATGATCCGGCGATTCGGAAAGCCATATCGGAGGAATCGACGTCGTGGTATTTGCCGTCGTACAACGTCGCGCGAAAATCCGTGACTGGAAATCCGGCCAGGTAGCCGCGAGCGGCGGCTTCGCGAATCCCGCGTTCCACAGAAGGAATCCAGTTCTTCGGGATCGCTCCGCCAAATACGTCGTCGACGAATTCGATGCCCTTGCCACGTTCGGTCGGTTCAAATTTCACCCGGCAAACGCCAAACTGCCCATGTCCACCCGATTGTTTCTTGTGTTTGCCCTCGGCGTCAGCCTTGCCGCGAATGGTCTCTCGATAAGGAACCTTTGGGGGCTTCAGCGTGAGATTGACGTTGTAGCGCTTTTGCAGTTTCGCCACGACCACTTCGACGTGCTGCTGACCGTTGCCTGCCAATAAGAATTCCTTCGTCTGGGGATCCCGGGAAAAACGCAGCGCCGCATCTTCTTCCATGATTTTGTGAATCGCCACGCCGATTTTGTCTTCATCCGCGCGCGTCTTGGGCTCCACGGCAAAGGTAATCGACGGTTCCGGCAATTTCACGGGCTCATAGAAGATCGCAGCGGCCTTGTCTCCGAGCGTATCGCCAGTGACTGTTTCTTTGATTTTAGCGATGGCACCGATATCCCCGGCGTGCAGTTCCGGCACTTCCGTGAGCTGCTTTCCCTGCACGATCATGGTGTGCTGAAACCGTTCGGGAATATTCCGGTTGAAATTCTGCAGCGTGGCATCGTTTTTCAGCACGCCACTCTTCACCTTGAAATAATTGATGCGCCCGGAAAATGGATCCGCCAGGGTCTTGAACACAAACACGGAAAGCGGCTGGGCATCCTCGTATTTCCGGTCTATTCGCTCGCCCTTGCCGTGTGGCTCGGTAAAACCGAATTGCGAGTGCTCGTCTGGATGGGGGAATACATCCGCCAAGAAGGTAAGCAAGCTGGCATTCCCGACATTGCGCGTGGAAGAAATCATCAACACCGGAACAATTTTCTCACTGACAATGGCTCGCCGCACCGCCGGAATCAGATCCTCAATCGGGATGGTCCCTTCGCGGAAAAACTCTTCCATCATTTCGTCGTCACCTTCGGCAATCATCTCGACTAAACGCTCGTGCGCTTCCTTGGCCTCGTCTAAGAGCGCATCGGGAATATGATCGATCGTGGCTTTTCCATCTCCATCGGGCGTGTAGAAATGAGCCTTCATGGCCACCAGGTCGATCACTCCGCGAAATCCTTTTTCCGTGCCAATCGGCATCTGCAGCGGAACAACGGTGCGACCAAACAGTTCCTGCAACGATTCGAGCGAGCGCTCGAAGCTCGCCAGTTCGCGGTCCATCCACGTCAGAACAAACGCGCGCGGCACATCATATTCCGCACAGTAATCCCACACCTTTTCCGTGGTCACCTGCGCGCCGACGTGCGCATCCACGGTGATCAGCACGCCATCGGCGGCGATCAGCGAAGCCTTCGTTTCGGTGATAAACGTGGAGTAGCCGGGCAGATCCAGGAAATTTACTTTTACTGTGTTTCCGCCGCATAACGTGCACGGCCATTCGGCGTGGGCAATTCCTGTTTGAATGGTGATCTTTCGTTGGATTTCTTCCTCGTCCCAATCGGTGGTTGCTGTGCCTTCCGCAACTTTCCCGAAGCGCGGCGTCGCCCCGGCGGTAAACAATAACGACGACACCAGTTGCGTCTTTCCGGTGCCGCCGTGGCCTACAATGCCAACGTTTCTGATGTCCTTGGTCGAATAAACTTTCATCGCAGTCCTCCACGTGGATGTGACCAACAGGGTCACCGGGTGGAGGTCCGCAGAAAAAAACTCAGGCGCGGGCCGGCGCCTGGCGAGTTGTTGGTGAAGGAGAGCGCGGCCCTACCTGGGTCCCGAACTGTTGGGGCGAAGGAGAATCGAAAAAAATCCCTGGTCCGCTCTTCTTATCGAGCCGATGCTAGCACAGGGCAAAATGCAGAGCAATGACAGCCAAGAATTGGATTGACCCGTCGGAAGCGGGAATGGATGAAAAATTATTGTTCTGAAACGGTTGACGCCTTGGGGGTGTAGCCCGTGCAGGCGAGCACGGGCAGTCGAGGGTATTTGGGGAAGCTCGGATCGGCCTCGGAAAGCCGGCAGAGCGTAAACGTTGCGCCCTTGGCCGATTCGATTCTTCTCTGATACCTGCAACTGTTACAAAGAGAGCAGGTTTCACTCCTCATTCCGTTCAATTCGGCTTGCCAGGCGCGACTGGTGCTCCTGTGCTTGGCGGTGTTGTCGGGGTTCCCTCCGAGGGCGGAGTCGCAGGCGCCGCGGCAGGAATATTTGGTTTCTTGAACTGGGCTTCGCTGATCGTCACATTCACTTCAATCTTATCGGCCATGATTTTTTGCGCCTGGTCCGTTCCTGGCGCGCTCGATTCAATCAGAAATGGATATTCGAGCCCGTTAATCTCGCGATAGTCCCGGAAATAGGATTCCCAGGGAACTTCGTGGTCCCCGTTCTTGCGGTTGCCCTGCCAACGCAGCAGCAGGAATGACTCGGCATCGAAGGAAAAATAACTGACGTCGCCATTTTTGTTGGTTAGTTTGATTTTGTAAGCCGGCTTGCCTTCTACTGTCGTCTTGCCGGCATATTCCATCTGATTCCCTTTGGCTTTGTAGTTGATAAATGGGCCCTCGAAATCCGCCTCATCCGCGATATTGCGTAACTCGTTCTCGTTCATAGGTGTCACAGCAGCGTCGGCGCCGAACGGATTGTAGATCCACCCGGAGGATTTACCGTCATAGACCCGGATCAATGTTTGATCGCGGAAGGAAACTTCCATGCGCATCTTGTAGGGCCGTTCGCGCTCCACCACAAACGGGCCTTCCACGCCGGGAGCAAACATGAGGGTGCCACGCACGCGTTCGGACTGGATCGATTTGATCTTGGCCAACCCCCCGCGCGCTTCCACGTACTTGTCGATGACGTCATCCGCGGTTTGCGCGAAGGCACAGAGCGGAACGAAAAGAAGTGCAATAAAAAATAACATCCTGCGCATAACGCATGCCCCGGGTGCTCAAAAAAACAGCACACTTCTGAATGTTAGAAGGAGATACCCAGAGGGTCAATGGGGGGCGGCCGGTTGGGCTTAGACTTCTCGCACTTTTGGCGACACGCACGTTGGGGGAAGTTTTCAATCGCTACGTTTCGCTTTATGCTGGAGGTACTTTGCCCGTCGACCATTCCACCTCTCCTGGCATCAGCGTGGTCGTTCCAAGCTGGAACGGACGCCCGCTGCTGCAGAAATTCCTTCCGAGTGTGGTGGAATCGGTTGCCGCATTTCAAGCAGCGACTTCTTTGCCCGCAGAAATCGTGATTGCCGATGACCACAGCAACGACGACAGCGCTCGGTGGTTAGGGGAGCACTACCCATCGATACGCTTTGAAACCGCTTCGTCTCGGCGAGGTTTTTCGCCGACTGTAAACCGAGGTGTTCGCGCAGCAAAATATTCCTGGGTGTTTGTGCTGAATAACGATGTCGCGCTCGAGCCGAATACTCTTTGCCCGCTCATTGCGCATTTCAGCGATCCTTCCGTCTTCGGAGTCGTTGGCCAAGTGTATGACGCCGCGACTGGCATACTGATTGGCGGCGGCCAGTATGGAGAATTCCGCCGCGGTTTTCTCGGCGTACACAAACGCTATTTTGTGAGCGAACGAGAACCACCCACCGGAGTTGCTTACCTGACGTTTTGGGGAAATGGTTGCTCCACGATTTATGATCGCGAAAAATTCCTGGCGATCGGAGGATTCGAAGAATTGTTCGCGCCTTACGGCTGGGAAGATGTGGAGATCGGCATTAAAGCCTGGAAACAAGGCTTCCCGACGATTTATGAACCGCGCAGCGCCATCTGGCATGCCCGTTCAGCCACCATCGGTTCGCGATTCAGCCGCCAGCGGGTGCGCGCGGTGTATGAACGCAATCGGCTCTGGGCTCACTGGATGCATCTCGACACTGCCGAGCAGTTCATGAAACATGCAGGCGTGCTGTTGCTAAAACTGGGGTTCGACCCCTTGGTGTTGCGTTGGGACACCTGGAGTTCCTTTCTGCAAGCCATGCGCGAGGTGCCGCACATAGGCACACGCAGAAAAGAGCTTCTAGCCCAGCGTCGACTGCTGCTGACGGAAGTGTTTGAACGAATCGACCAGCAGGCAAATCGCCCGGAGGTTCGCGCTTACAGCGACGAAACCGCCCCCGTTCGGCCGTGTCCTCACCGATATTGATCCCGAGCTTCAGTACAAAAGCTCAAACGCGCTAAAGCGTCTCTCTAGCTCCCACTGTGCGCTGGCCTTTTCGTTTGCAGCCAGAAAATCTTTGCAACCGGTCGATGGCTTCTGCGCTCCCGGGGAATCTTTTACGCAGGCAGGGTTCTCCTGAGCGAACTCATCCGGCCGTGCCCACAGGCTCGCGCCCGGAAGAAAACTATGCTCCATACCCGTGCGAACCATCTGCTTCAGCTCAGGGTATCGGAAGCCATAGGACTCCACCGCGCGCACATATTCGTGCGTCAGATCAATGCGGGAAACTCCTTCGTCGTCTGTCGACAAGGCCACGGGCACGTGAAATTGCTGATAGAGGGGAAGCGGATGATCCCGCCCGCTGACCCCCAGAATCACTTCGTTGCTGGTGAGGTTGATTTCGACCATCACGTGTTTCCTGGCCATCTCTCTTAGCAGTTCGTGCGGACGATCTTCATAGATCACGTCCACACCGTGCCCGATCCGTTCGGCATGAGCCAGCTCGATCGCTTGCCGAATGTGGCAGCAGAGCCCCTCATACGGTACCAGGCCCGGCGCCAATTCGCCGGCGTGGAGACTGATATGCACTTTCGGATAAAGATCGTGCAGAAAGCCGACCATGCGCATTTGCAAAGCGTAATCGGTCATGGCAATGTAGCCGTCTTCTGGCATCACGAGATTGATTCCGACATATCGTGGATCGGCTGAGGCAAGCTCAAAGCAAAACAGGGTCTGTGCGAATACAATCGCTTTGGGAAAGCCGCGCAGGACTTGGCAAAGAAACCGGACCCTAACCAGGCAGGCACCTGTGGCGTCTGCCTGCCCACAGTGCTCCCGCTGGTGTCGAATTTCGTCCGTTCTGTCAAGCTCTGCCTTGGCGCTAACGATATCCTCTGCGATCCCGCGCTTCAGAATTGCCTGCCGCAGGGCGGCCAAGTCATCCTGCCATCCAATTTCCTGGGCGATGGAGGCGGTACGCGCGAAAGCCGGTGTGTGCATCAGCTCCATATATTGCTCGTTCTCGGCCGCCCCGCGGGAAGCGATTTCGTCAACATACTCTCCCAAGCGGAGAAAATCGGCTGCCAGAAATTTGTCGAACGTGGAAAAAAAGTGATCATGTCCGCTGATCCCGCTAGATGGAACAAAACTCCGCATAGAAAAGGCGTCGACCAGACTGTCGTAAAGGGATTGATTGCGGAGCGCTTCGCTCGCCGGAACTTGCCCGCTGAGGCATCCGCCACCGTTTTGCGGCTGCGACAGGGAATGCTCTTTTGGATCCACGCAAAGATGGTCTTCCGCCGCGACGCGAATCCAGGTTTCCGCGTAAACCGCGCCCAACAGATGATTATGGAGGTCAGCGCCTTTCGGCATGCCCAGCAAGAAATGGCGCAGTGCCAGCGGATTGCTTTTGGCGGCCTCGAGATTGCGCGCCGCACGCTTTTCGAAATTGCTAGAGCGTAGCGGACTGGCCGTCTGTCCGGGGGTAGCCGCCGAGCAACACAGCAGAAAAACCAAAGCACCGCTCCATTTGACCCGGCCTGCCGTTGCCCAGCCGATTTTCAACTTCTTTCCATTCATAGTTTGCCGATGCATTCGATCTCGCTTTGTTGGCCTTCTGCGATAGTCTTACTTTACTGGCTCGAAAGCATAACAGGCAGGTCCACTAGGAGACAGCATTGAGATTTTCCTTCAGACGTTTCTTCGAGATTTTCTTGTTCTTTGCAGTTCTCCCATTTATTTCTGGGGCACAAAGCCCGCCCATCCCGAAGCCAATCCCCATCAAGGTGGTGGTGGTCACCATGTACGAACGTGGGGAAGATACTGGGGACACGCCAGGTGAGTATCAATTGTGGGTTGAGCGTGAACACCTGGATCAGATTCTTCCGCTACCGGGTGGCTACCACCATGTGCGATTGAACACGGATGGGGTACTCGGGATTTTGACTGGCGTGGGGACGGCAAAGGCCGCCGCGACGGTGATGGCTGTGGGCTTGGATCCACGTTTCGACTTGTCCAAGGCGTATTGGATTGTGGCGGGGATTGCTGGTGGCGATCCGGCGGACGTTTCGCTGGGCTCGGCAGTATGGGTTGCGCAGGTAGTGGATGGCGACTTGGCCTATGAGATTGATGCGCGGCAGATTCCAGGAAACTGGCCGACAGGGTACGTGCCGCTGCGCAAGGGCACTCCCTATGAACTGCCAGCCGACGATGAGTTCGGTGAAGTGTATACGCTAAATCCTCGCCTAGCCGCCTGGGCCCTGCAACTGACGCAGGAGCTTCCGCTTGAGGATTCCGATTCACTCCGCAAATCACGTGTCCGGTTCGGAGGGTTCCCCAATGCCCTGAAACCCCCCTTTGTGACCCTGGGCGCAGAGCTTTCCTCTAGCACCTTCTGGCACGGCTCGAAGCTCGAGGAGTGGGCCAAAGCCTGGACCAGTTACTACACTCGGGGAGCAGGGAATTATCTGGTAAGTGCCATGGAGGATTCGGGAACGCTGCAGGCGCTCAAATTCCTCGATCAGGCTCGCCGCGCCGATTTTAAACGGGTTCTGGTTCTGCGCGCGGTAAGCAATTACGATCGCGAACCACCAGGCACAGACGTAGCGGAAAGCCTGCAGTCGATGCTGTCCGGAAACTACTCGGCCTATTTCCCCGCACTGGAAGCCGCAGAAAAAGTGGGCGACAGGGTTGTCCGCGAAATTGTCCATCATTGGCACGAACGCGAAAACACCATTCCCTAAACTATCGCGGAAGGATTAGAAAACGCCGGGAATGAGCCGTTTGGTTTCTCGGCTATAGGCCAAGTACTCTTCTCCGAAAGCTTCTCGCAATGCAGCTTCCTCGATATGGATTCGATAGAGCAGTGCAGCCATTGTAGGAACGATGGCTATTGCCAAGCAGAGCCAGTTGCGCGCGTGCAATCCGATCGCCAAGAAGATGAGGAGCATGCCAAGGTAGGAGGGATGACGCACCACGCCATACAATCCGGCTCGATTGATCTTTTGTGAGTCGCGAATCGCTACGTTGGCGCTGAAGGCTCGCCCCAACATCAATATCGCCACAGAGCGAATCAGCAATCCAACGGCAATGAGGATTACACTTACCATGCGCAACCAATTGCTGCTATAAGGAATCGTCGGCGGGAGGAGATGCCGCAGCCACTCGCACGCTGTGATTGAACTGGCGATCACGATCCAAAGAACGAGTTGGGAACCACGGTCGCTGACTTTGCCCGCGCTCTTTCCGGTGCGCGTGGCAAGGGCGATGACGACCTCCAACCCAAACCAGAAGTAAAACAAAGAGGACCAAAGGCTCGATAACATTCAGCGCGCACTCCTGCCGTAAATCACCTTTTGCGTGGTCGGAACCGGCAATCCTAATACCGCTTGGTCTTACCCGTGCGCGAATTGAATACCGAAAAGCTTCCGTCGGTATTTCCCTTCACTTCAAGATAGTTTCCCTCATCGGGGCCATCGGGATTGGCAATGTATTCCGCAGAGGTGTTGTGATCCTTGCCACCTTCGTCAGAGAAATGGAGCTGCCAGATATCTTCAAGATGCGGCGAGTGCTTGAGGATATCCCAGGAAGAGGGCGAAGCACCCTTCTTTGCCCCATTGTCCATAATCGCCACACGCGGTTCGATCCCATGAACCAGTGCGGGACTACCACTTTGCTGCGAACCGTGGTGCGACACGATGTAGATCTCCACCTTGCCTAATTTGTTCAGGGGGCACACCAATTCCATTTCCTTGTCCCAAGTAAGATCGCCCAAATCCAAAATTTTCAGATTTCCGAATTCAATAAAAATGCCCAGGGACCGCAAGTTTTCTGTCTGGTCTGGCGGACGCGTTTCCGATTCCTTGCAGGCGGGATTGGGGTCCCCGGCACCCGGAAGCGGAGCTTCGATGAGCGCACCATCAGCACTGACTACTGTTGCGTGCATCCGCTCAACCGGCAGGATGTCTCCCGGCTTGACCGTGATGCGCTTGAATTTGTTGCTGGCAAGAAGCTTCTGGTAGGCTTGCCAACCCTGCTCGGTGTTTGGATCATTCGCTTCGCGATTCGGACCGTGATCGATGAACGTCTCGACCGGAATCCGCGCTACCAACTGCGGCAAGCCGCCGACATGATCCATATGATAGTGGGTGATCAGGACGTAATTGATTCGCGAGAGCCCCGCACTCTTGGCGATGCGGACGATTCGATCGGCATCTCGGCCGTTATTGTCTGGCCAGCCCGTGTCGATCAGCAGGGATTGCCCGTCGGGCGTAAGGAACAGCGTTGCTTGACCACCCTCCACATCGATAAAGAAGATACGCAGCGGCTTTTCGTCTTCTTTGGCACGAGCCGGCATGGAGGCGGTAAAAAGGCAAAAGCCGACAAGAATTGCGGCAGGGAATTGGCCAAAGAGAATGCCTGGAAGGGAACGAACTTTTTGCCGAGACTGCCGTTTGCAACGCATCTTTGTGTTTCTCCTAGAAGATGAAATTCGAGCCCGTTTCAGATGGTCGAAGGTGATAGTCGGACTTGCCAGGCGAAAGGTCAAGAAGGGATTGCCCAGGGGCGCCAGCCGGTGCCCTCGTCGATTGCAGAAAGAATCTGTAGGGTTGCCGAACGGGATGAGAGTAGAATGAGGCTGTTTCCGCCCAATGAACAGCGTCTGCGAGCTTCGGCTGTCGCGGCGAATCCAATTCGAATCCAAGTGGAGGTGCGTGATGGGTACAGCGAATCCGGTGCAGGGTTTGCGGGGACCGGCAGAAACGGCAAAGAAAATTACCGGTTGGTATATAGGTTTTGCGGTACTGTTTATCCTTTTGGGGATCTTTGCCATTGCCGAGCCGATGGTAGCGGCCCTGGCGGTGACGCTACTGGTCGGATGGTTACTCATTTTTGGCGGAGTGGCGCATCTGATCTCCGCGTTTGGCGGCGGTGGCGCCGGCCGGGTCATATGGCAGGTGTTGATTGGAATCGTATACCTTATCGGTGGATTCTATTTCCTTACCAACCCGCTTGTGAGCGTTGGCACGCTGACTCTGGTTTTGGCGGGAATCATACTGGCCGAAGGTGTGCTGGAGATTATCGCCTACTTCAAAACGCGCAGCAGTGGCGCTTCTATATGGTTGCTGATCAACGGCCTGATCACCCTGTTTCTGGGCGGCCTGATCTGGTTCCACTGGCCTTCAAGTTCGGTGTGGGCCATCGGAATTTTGCTGGGCGTAAACTTGCTCATGACCGGGATTACCCGCTTGATGTTCGGCATGGCTGCGCGGAAGCTGGTCAAAGGTGTAAGCGCCTAGGTCCAATTTAAGTAGATCCTCCGGCCAACCCTGTTCGATCAACTAAGTTTCTTCCAACACGTTGCGGCAGCCGATCCATCCACCCTCGCAGCTGGCAAACCCCAGGCGAGGAGGGGTCGTTCGGTGCGGGGGAGGTGCGCGATGAGCCACGCCCAGAGTGTTGTACTCGTTGACCCGGGTACAACGTGCTACATACCATAGGAGAATGCCGCAAAACGCCATGAGCCGGTTGGTGCTCCGAAGCGGGGGACTTTGTTTCTTTCTAACCGCATTGCTGTGCGGCTGCGACGATGGTGGCAAGAAGCCCGTGCAGGCCCATGTACCTGGGCAAGCTCCGGCCGAGGCAGCGGCAAAAACGGCGGAGCCAGCCGCGCCGGAGGTGAATACACTGCCAATGCCTAGGGTGTCGGCCGCATCCTGGGTTTCGTTGCTGGCACCAACGCCCGGAGGAATTGATTACTTGATCGCCCGGGTCGAGGAAAAGTTCGCGGCAGGGGAGACGAATTTTAAAGCCGGGCACCTGGAAGCGGCGCGCCGCGATTTCGATGATTCTGTGGACTGGATGCTCCTAAGCGGCTATGACCCGAACAGTAGCCCGCAGCTTGCCGAACTGTTTCGCCATGTCACCGACACGGTCTACCTGTACGAACTACAAGCCTACCGAGCGGGGGACGGTTTTACCGAAGCGCCCGCCGTCCCAGCCCCGATCGACGAGGTGGCCGAGATGACCTTTCCAGTCGATCCAAAGTTGAAGGAACGCGCGGAAGCGGCGGCGAAAAACGTTTCGCACGATTTGCCGCTCACCGTGAACGATGTAGTGGTTTCCTACTTGAATTTCTTCCAGACCCCGCGCGGGCGGTTGATTGTCGAGAATGGATTGCGCCGCAAGGGCAGGTACCAGGGGATGATTTCGCGGGTATTGAAAGAAGAAGGGGTACCGCAGGACTTGATCTATTTGGCGCAAGCGGAGAGCGCGTTTCAGCCGCTGGCCTTATCGCGGGCTGGCGCGCGCGGAATTTGGCAGTTCATGCAATGGCGCGGCAATGAGTATGGACTGAAACGCACCTGGTGGGTGGACGAGCGCGTGGACCCCGAGATGGCCACCCGGGCCGCGGCGCAGCACCTGCGGGATTTATACGGTTTATTCGGCGACTGGTATCTGGCAATTGCAGCCTACAATTGCGGCCCGGGCAACGTGCAGAAGGGTATTGAGCGCACCGGCTACGCCGATTTCTGGGAGCTCTATAAGCGCAACGTCCTGCCGCAGGAAACGCAGAACTACGTACCGATCATCCTGGCCATGACGTTGATTGCCAAAGACGCCGCCCATTATGGAATTGCGGTGGAGCCGGACTCTCCGGTAGAGACCGATGTAGTGAAGCCCGGGCGCGCCATCGACTTGCGCCTGGTGGCGGAAACGATCGACGTCGACGTCTCCACATTGCGCTCCCTAAACCCCTCGCTTCTGCGCATGATTACCCCTGACGATCCCAACTTTTTGTTGCATTTGCCCCAGGGCACCTCAGAGAAGTTTTCCGCCGAGATTGCTGATATTCCGCCCGACAAATGGGTAAGCTGGCGCCGCCATCGCGTGGAAGCTGGCGAGACCATTACTTCCATTGCGAAGAAATACCAGGTCACACCAGTTTCCATTGCCGAGGCCAACGACCTCGAACGGAATGCCGGATTGACGCCCGGCGAGAAGCTCATCATTCCCGCGGCCAGGCCGGTCGAGGAGACGAAAAGCCGCCTGGTACGCTACAGGGTGCGTAAAGGAGATACGCTCGGGGGCGTAGCCGATCAGTTCAGCGTAACTTCCGAGGACATCCGCAAATGGAATGGTCTGAAAACCGCGAAGGTCAGTCGCGGAATGGTGCTGCGAATCTACACCGTAGGAGGAACGCCGGAGACGCGCCGGGTAAGCAACAGTTCCCCAAAAAGCGCGAAGAAAAAGACCGCAACCAGCAATACTGCGCCATAGGATTTCCCGTCTCCTTCGAAATGCCGGCTTCGTTGACCCGGCAAATTTCAGGGGTCTGTGCCGTCTGTGCGCTGAACGCTTGACAAGCACGTTGGAGTGGGATAACAAATTCGCAGGGACGGAGAGCAATCTTCTCCGGCTGGTGGATTGTGCCAAGAAGCAAGAGTAAGGATATGCCCCCAGGGGAGGAAACGATGGAATTCGAGAAGAATAACTTTGAAGAAGACGACGAGCTCTCGCGCCTAGAAGATGACGACGAACTGGGCAGTGAAGGCGATCCCGTGATTGAAGAAGAAGAGATCCTCTTGGTGGAAGACGAGCCAGCCGAAGATGGCGAAGAGGAAGCGGCGGCCAAGCCCGCTCCGAAGGTGGCGGCAAAAGCCGCTGCAAAACCGGAGGCCAAAAAACTCGCTGGCAAGAAGCATGCGAAAAAGGCCGCAAAGAAGTCGGCGCCCGCCAAAGCTGCCAAGAAAGCAAAGGCCAAAGGCAAGCGGAAAAAAGCGGTAAAGAAACCGGCAAAGAAAAAGCGCCGCTAGAAGTTTCGCGAGAACTCGCTTCCTCACAGGACGGGGCCCAGTGTGTCGAGAGCGGTGTGTTTCTAGTCGCCCCGCAAAAAAAGCGCTTGCCCCCTCACGCGTGGGCGGGCAAGTGCGAAAAACTTCTTGGATTATCAGGTCTCTGAAAGCATACAGCCGATGAGCGGAGCCAGGTTCAGACCAGCGGTTCAGACCAGTTCTCAAGCGTTTCTTTTACCTTATGCAAGAACTGATGGGCCACCGCGCCATCGACGACGCGGTGGTCGTAGCTCAAGGTTACGTAGCACATCGAGCGGATGGCAATCGAATCGTTGATGACCACCGGTCGCTTTTCAATGGCCCCCAACCCCAGAATGCCGACGTTCGGCTGACTGATCACCGGCAAGCCAAACAATCCGCCGAACACCCCCGGATTGGTGATCGAAAAGGTGCCTTCCTGCACCTCTTCCGGCTTGAGCTTCTTCGAACGCGCGCGCTCGGCGAGATCGTTCATGTTGCGCTGGATACCCAGAATATTTTTCTCGTCGGCGTTCTTGATCACCGGAACGATCAAACCCCAGTCGAGCGCCACGGCCATGCCGATGTTGATTTCCTTGTGCAGCACCACGTTGGTGCCGTCGAGAGAAGCGTTCAGCGTGGGATAGGCGCGCAATCCGTTGACCACGGCTTTCACAAAGAAGGGCATGTAGGTGAGCTTGGTTCCGTAGCGCGATTCGAACTCGTCCTTGGTCTTGTTGCGCAGGGAAACGATTTTGCTCATGTCAATTTCATCCACCGAATACACGTGCGGCGAAACGTGCTTCGAAGCCACCATATGTTCGGCAATCTTCTGTCGCATTGTGGTCATCGGCTGAATTTCGTAATCTCCGAAGTACAAGCGGTCGCGAGGCACCCCCAGTTGCAACGCCGGAACATACTGGCTGCCATGAACCGCTGGACTGCCGGAAGCTGCCAATGGGGCTGCAGCAGGAGGGGGTGGAGTAGGTCGCGGAGCGGCGGGCGGAGCCAGGGGCAGAGGCGCGCCATCAGGCTCGGAGACTGTCGCTTTGGGCGCAGCCGCGGGGGCCGTGCCAGACTGTGCCGCGATTGCCGACTCAATGTCCTGCTTGGTGATGCGGCCGCCAGCGCCGGTGCCTTCAAGCGAACCAAGATGAATGCCATGCTCTTTGGCCAGCCGCCTCACCAACGGCGAAGAGTGTACCCGTTCGCCGGAAGAAACCTCTGACGAGGGGCCAGAAGAGTCAGCTGGGGCAGGAGTCACAGGCTGTGAAGCCGGTGCGGGCAAAACAGGTTTGGCCGCAGCAGGAGCCGGAGCTGCTGGCGTCACGGCGGCTTTGGCCGGAGCGGGGGCGGGTGCGGCAGCGGTCGATCCCGCACCATCAATCACCGCGACCACGGTCTGAATGGGTACGGTCTGTCCTTCCGCTATTTTGATTTCCTGCAGAACTCCCGCCGAGGGCGACGGAATTTCGGCGTCCACTTTGTCCGTGGAAATTTCAAAGAGCGGTTCGTCCCGCTCGACTTTGTCACCGGGCTTCTTCAGCCACTTCGTAATGGTGCCTTCAAAGATGCTTTCGCCCATCTGGGGCATAACGACATCAACTGCCATGGGGGTTTCTCCTCGCCGTGTGGAACGTGCCATCCGGGGCGCTCTAGCACTGGGCCGGT
>DATFZN010000145.1:0-3837 GCA_035314425.1 Candidatus Acidiferrum sp.
TCAGCGTAAAAACATTCCGCGTTGGGGATATTTCTGCCAAATCAGCGATTCGACAACCAGCTACGGATCGTATTCAGGCGCGGTACCGAACGAAAAGATTACATGGGGTAAGTTATCCCTCGATACTCCGAAATTTATCATAGAATCGGATGCAACGATTGTGGCGCCGTTGATTTTTTCGTGGGTTCTCGGCTGGTAAGCAGCTATTTCCGAAAACACCGGGATGATTCACCACAGAGACACAGAGACACAGAGGCACGGAGAAAGAGAGCGCAGGCAGAATATGGTTGAAAATGTTTACTTGTTTATGCACGATCATTTGATCGTGAATCCCACTCCCAATTCGCTCGGATGCATCACACTGATCGGAACATGGCTCATCTGTAGCCTTGCGTTCTGTATCGCCGTAGGCCGCGCTGCGAAGGGAAACTGACGACGCCGTTCGAAAAGTTGCTCTCGATCGCAGAGGGTTTATTAAGCTTGTGAACGTCCGGCGACGGCTTACTGCAGACCTTTGTCGTTCGGATGCAACGGCGCTTTCTTTAGCGGAATCCCTGCTTTCTGCCTGCTTTTATTGGCACGCGCTGCTGACTCTAAACGCTCGTTCAAAGGGATGATCGGAACCATTACTGGGAGTGCCAATAAATCCTCGGGACTCTGTCATATCCAATAAGGTCCGGATCCTGGTCAGTAAAGTCTCCTTATTCGGCGTCACTCTTGTTCCTTTTTAACCAGCTGCATTACCCGAAAAGGTAACGGATAATCAAATTGGATGGACTTGCCCCGGTTTTTCGAGCAATAATTTTTTTACAAACATCTGCGTTACGAAACTGAGCACATCCGTGACTTTACGCAACACACAGGACGTGATGAGAAGTTTCAATCGCGATACTGCATGGCTTGCAATCGCAGTCTTGGGTACTCTGATTTTCGCGGCTGTATTGCTTGCGGTCCAAGAGCGTAACCCAAAGCGAAATGATCTCACAGGGGAGGCGAGGCAAACTCAAAATAATCTCTTGCTAGATGGCAAGCCTGCTACGCTCTTCACACCCGTGGGTTTGAACCAAGAGAGTTCTAACAACAAAAGTATTCCGGAACAGGCGCCAAGCGTTGATCACGGGTATACTGAAATTTCTCCGCGGGAAGATCCTTCACAGCAGATGGAAACTGCTACGTCGACCCAAACTCCTGTTGAGGCGCCCAGTCCTCAAATAAACCAGCCTGACGTGCGGGTGAACAAAAATGCATGGTCTACGGGACATTCGCAAGATTCTGCACGAGTGACAGGACCGATAGTCAGACACACACGAGGCAGATCTTTAGCGCGGCCCAGATTCGTTGACGTTAAAATGCGACTGATTGCATTATCGCACCAGAGCTTGACGCGAATCGAAGGATCTCGCGGTTGGACACTGTACTCGAGATCGAAAAAAGGAGACAGGAAGAAAGTCAGTTACACCCCAAAAACGAACCACTGATGCAAGCGTTGCATGAATTCTCATTGAAAAAGGCCACTTAAGTCATGATCGCTAAATCATTGTTCATAGCGTGATTCATTACATCAGTACCTGTTTTCGCTGATACACTGGTAGCTGGCTCAGTGTACTTTGATTCACTACAGACTTTAGATGAAGTGATCAAATTATCAGCGCAACACGACAACAAATAAAATTATTTTGTTACGATCCCGCTGTCACCGCGAATGGCCCGTTCCAGTTGAAGGCGGGCCCCGAATCGCGCCAGAAGAACACAAACTGGTCACCGATGCGTACCATCACCTCGAGGTTTCCCGGATTGCCAAAGTTACTTTGGATGAATGTCAGAGACTCGATCGGTGTCTGCCACACCGGCTCGCGGCCGAAGACTGTCGATTTGCTCCACGGCAAGGATGAATCGTCATTGTTGCGCCAATAGTGGGCTATCCCGGCGTTTGGCGAAAACGGCGGCTCTATTGCTAGTATCTCGAAGTTTCCCATTGCGCCGAAACGGCTCTGAATGATTACCGGGCTGATCCCGTTGGCTGCGATTGGTGTCGGACCATTCCGGGCGAACTTCGGACCGGAGTCGCGCCATAAGAAGTCGATGGTGGTGCCGACGCCGACAACGATTTCCAAGTTGCCTGGATTTCCAAATTTCCTCTCAATGAACGAAACTGATCCGACAACCCCGAGTTCCTGTCCGAAGAACGTGGGGCCGTGCCACGGGAGCGTCGGGTCGTCGTTGTGGCGCCAGTAATGCGCCAGGCCTCCCGATGCCATCGGCGTGATGAGCTCAAAGTTCCCTTTGTTACCACAGCGGCTCTGAATTAAGACCGGATTCCCCGTCACGCCCGCGATAGGCACTCCGTCTGTGATAATCGGGACGGAGCCCTTCCAGCTGACCGCCGGACCGGAGTCGCGCCAGAAGAAAACGAGCCGGTCTGCGATGCGCCCAACGACCTCTAGGTTTCCCGGACCACCGAAGTTGCTTTGAATCATCCCGACTGCTTCAAACCGTCCCGCTTCTTGCCCGAAATAAATCGGACCGACCCAAGGCGTGAACGGATCGTCGTTGTCGCGCCAATAATGCGCCAGACCTCCCGATGCCATCGGCGTGACGAGCTCAAAGTTCCCTTTGTTACCACAGCGGCTCTGGATCAGGGTCGGCACCCCGCTAACGCCGCCGAGCGGAAGGGGCGACAGGTTGCTTTTTGGCACGGCCACGAGCGCCGGTATGTTTGCCGACACAGTTTCAAGTCCTGGCATAACGGTAGATACTGCCCGCCTTTCACGGCAAGAAGCAAGAAGCTGGACAGGTTTTGTCGATATTAAAACAGCGGATGTAATACTGGCAAGCCTTGGTTTTTGCGCTGGGGGGTAGCTGGTCGATAAGATGCAGTGGACGCTGCGGGGCGCCCATCTTTTGCTACAGACGCGGACAAAGGTCCTCAACAACGAGCTCGAGGAGACGTTCCGCCGATGGTACCCGCAGTTCCGAGCTGAAGCCGCCTGACCCCCGACTTTTTGGCACTCTCGTTGTTTACCTCCAGATGCACAAAATCCGGCAAGAAACTACTTACCGGTGTATTTGGCCACTAACCAGTGTATTTGGCCAAAAACAGTTGCTGCTGCGGCAGCAGCAGCATGTGGCCGAACATTAAAGTTGGAAACTTTTCCCCCTGGACCGTGCGTTTTTCAAGTCGTTTGCAAAGTTGGAAACTTTTGGCTTCCGCCGATTTTGGCCGGACATTAAAGTTGGAAACTTTTGGTGCTGCGAGCTCATGGCCGCGGATTGTAAAGCATACCACAGCACCAGAACCTGCTTCCTCAAGGCTGGCATCGTTTCTTTCGAGTATTCGAGCGATCTCCGTTTTCGCTAGCAACCACACCTCGAAGATCGCCAGGCGCTGGCGCGGCTTAATCGCCAACTGGCCCATGCCATGAGGAAAGTCCGACCTTCCTGAAAGCATCTTCCGCCGCGAGTCGCTACGTGCAGAACTCAAGAGCGCGAGAATCGCGGCAAGCAAGTTTTTCCGCGCGGAGACATCTTCCGCGCTCTCACGTCCGGTCACGAAACTCCGCCTCGAAGTCCCGACCACCATAAAAAATGCCCTCGACAAGCACCTCATCTGCCGTGACGACGAACGCGATGGTCACGCGGTGCTCAAATCCGGTCACCCGCAATCCGGGCAATAGATCGTCGCGCTGGGTGCCCCTCAGCGGAAATGTTGAGAGCCCGTTGCAAGAATCGACGATGCGGCCGACATAGCCGTCCGCGCGCTCCTCACTCGCATGCGTCGCGATGTATTCGTGCAGGCTGTCAATGTGGCGCTCGGCAAGTGGCGTGAAGATAACGCGC
>DATFZN010000146.1:0-7689 GCA_035314425.1 Candidatus Acidiferrum sp.
TTTGCGCCATTGGTGAAACTCAAGTCGAGCGGCACCATCGCGGGTGACGCACCCAATTTCCCCGTTACCGCCGTTAGATGATCGCCGGTAATTGTGCCGATGGGCCCGCCAACATTCACGATTTTCGTCGAGGTCAAGCTCGAAGACAGCGTCATCACCACTCGGCTCCGCGACATCGGCATCTGGATGTCCCCAAGGCTCATGAACGGATGCCCGCACAAAAATACGTTGTCGCCTTCGACTGCTGTTACTGTGCAAGCCGAATTAATGGATACATCCCCCGACACCAGCACCATGCCAGCCATATCTCCAGCGGAGAGTCTTTTATCGTCAGGCTGCGCGGCCGCCGTTCCACCCTGCGTCGCCACAAATCCGTAGCTCTGCAACTGTGGTGCAAATTGCTGCACGGTCGCTGGTTGAAATCCGGAAAACACCAGCGGCGTTTCAATTCGCTCGAGCGCAGATCCGCCTGGCAGTGAATTGCGTGTCAGAGTTTCGTTGGGCAGGCTGAATTGCTGCGTAGCCGGGGGCAGATCGGCCGTTTGTAGGGGCGGGCGCAATACATCTTCAATTGGCGTAACGCCGGCAATCGCCTCCTTGGTAAAAATCCCCAGCTTCAGAGAAAGTGCGCCAGCCAGCCGTCCTTCTATGTAAACCGGGCTGCCACTCATTCCCGCTACTACGCCCGTGTGCTCAACTTTGGGGCCGATCAACTGCACCAGAATGATCGATTGCTTCGGTCCCAGAAAATTCGGCATGATCCCAATCACTTGCAGATCAAACTTCTCTACCGTGTCGCCCTCGAAAATCGTATATGCATATCCCTGCATTCCCGCCTGTATTTCAGAGAGCGGAATGATGGCGACCGATTCGGGTGGCCCGGCCAGCAGGGAATTGGCTGTTAAGGCGTGGGCAATGACAAAAGTAAGAAGTAGCGATGATCTCTGAAGTTGGCGAAGCATGGAAAGAAACAGAATCCCCCGGAATGAACGTCCATGATACGCGCCTGTGCTATAGACAGGCAATTCAACTCCCGCCGTAGCCCGCCCAGGACTTTTGGCTCATACGTCCTGGAACTGCGTTACACTATCCCCCGCTCATAAAAGGAGAGACCCCATGGCTGAACCGACAAGAGAAGAATTACTCGCCCAAATCGAAGAGTTGAAGCAAAAGGCCGAAGGTCGCAAAAAGGGTGCATTGGAATTTCGTGTGGGAGAAAAAGGTGGCGTTAGCGTATATGGTCTTGGGCGCTTTCCCGTTACCCTCTACTACGAACAGTGGGTCCGCCTGCTCGATATGTCCAAAGAGTTGCGCGAATTTCTAGAAGAAAACAAACACAAGCTCAAACTGAAAGATGCATAGGTTTTAGGGGCGAGGCAGTCCGCTTTTCTGTTCTCTGCAAAGGGACCCGGGCTTTAGCTCCGGCATAGAGATGTTTTCCTTCAAGAACTGGGTGCCCGACTAGTCGTGGTGGTGCATCGCGAACACCTTGTCAAGCGAACTCTCGTATGGATACACGTGCACCATCCACCCGAAAATCACCGGCGAAAACCGCCCGCCCGCCGCATCGCACGCTTCCAGCGTTGCAATCGATCCTCTCAACCCAAACTTGTTCCAGTCTGCCGTTCGCATCTGATCCTTTGGCGGCATGCACAAATTGGTATGCAGGTGCCACGTCGCCACGCTCAGCGGCACGCGCTCGTTCAATTGATCCTCGGTCGCGCTCTTCGGCATTGTATACATCGCGCCCACCAGCTCGTATCCTGTCGGGGTCTTTTTATAAAGTAGTGACGTTGGCAGTGTGGGATCAAACATCGCTCTTCCTGCGATGGCGTTCGCGTAGCTCGTGAAGTGATATTCCTTTTGCGGCACATTCGGCATGAAAATCGTGAAGCCTTCGCCGAGCGCAACCTGGTAATCCTTGTACTTCTCAATCCCCGACCGCAATTTTTCCGCGATGTCACTCGCGCGTTGCTGATCCGCGGCATTGGCTGGACGCGGCGTTGTCAAGTACATGTGCGCGTTACTGCTGTGTTGCATTCCCGCCATATCTTGCATGGCCTGATGTTCGGCGGACTTGGCGTCCTCCATATCCATGCCCGGAATGGTCGGGTGATCGATCGCCCCGCCCGGGGTTTGTTGAGCTTCTTGCGCGGCTTCGCGGTCGACCGTGGCAACTGCCGGGACTCGATGATTTGGTATTGCAGCGAGCAACACGCCCACCAAAAATAACGTCCCCAGGCCAATCGAGGCTTTGGTCAATAGGTGCAGAATCGTTCTACTGCCTGTCATACGAACTCCCAGGGCTACGCGCTTCCGCGGTTTTGCTTCTTATTTGATACTTGTTGCTCAGTTAATGATACGAACCCTGCGTATGTTTCGTTTCGCCAGAGTTCTGACAATTTCCGCTAATAAACTGGCCTCGGGTACAGGCCGAGGCTCTCTGTCGGCCCCTGGAGGCGGGTCGTTACCTTTTGTTCCATCATTGCCACAGGGAAAGGAATCTGCTTTTGCTTCTCCTTAGGGAATAGGCGTGTGAGCGACGAGGGAGAAGTTGCGGGATTGCCTCGATCGCTGCCTGCGGGGCTGTTCAGTTTTCGCGTGATAAACTGACAGCGGGACCCAACCTGTGAAAAAGGAAACCATTCATCCTGCAAAAGCCCTGACCGGCGCCCTCGAACTTCCCGGTGACAAATCCATCTCCCATCGTTACGCTATGATCGCCGCGCTTGCCGACGGCACGAGCGAACTTCGCCACTTTGCCGCGGCCCGCGATTGTCACAGTACGCTTGGCTGCATGAAATCCTTGGGCGCCGAAGTTTCCATTGAAGGAGATAGGATCAGGATTACTGGCCATGGTTTGTGCGGCCTCAAGAGCAGTTGGCGCACTCTCGATGCGCAAAATTCCGGCACCACGATTCGTTTGCTGTCGGGAATTCTCAGTGGTCAGGAATTCACCACTAAAATTACCGGCGACTCTTCTCTGCAGAAGCGCCCTATGGCCCGCGTCGTCACTCCTCTGCGCCAGATGGGAGCGGATATTCGCGCCAAGGAGGATAATTTCCCGCCGCTTGAAATCCGTGGCAGCAAGCTCCGCGCGATCGACTACGAAATGCCCGTGGCCAGTGCCCAAGTGAAATCTGCAGTCCTGCTCGCCGGACTTTTTGCCGAGGGCGACACCAGCGTCACCGAACCTGCCATAACCCGCGATCACACCGAACTAGCTCTCGCGGAATTCGGTGCACAAATCGAAAAGCGTGGCCACACCATCACCGTTCGCGGAAGGGCCAATGGCGCCAAGTATCCGACTTTGCAGGCTCGCTCGCTCGATGTTCCGGGTGATCTTTCCTCTGCCGTATTTTTTATTGCCGCCGCTTCGCTGCTCCCGGAATCGAATCTTTTTATTGCAGGTGTTGGACTGAATCCTACCCGCACCGCCATCCTGGATTTTTTTCAGTCCATGGGCGCTGCCGTCTCGATCGTCAATCTGCAAGCCGCTCATGGCGAAGTTGTTGGCGACATCGCCATCAAAGGCGCAACGCTAAAGGGTGGAGTGATCTCGGGTGACCTGGTGCCACTGTTGATCGACGAATTGCCTATGCTCGCCGCGCTGGCCCCCTTCACCAAGCAGGGAATTGAGATTCGCGATGCTGCCGAACTGCGCGTGAAGGAAAGCGACCGCATCGCTGCCCTTGCGCAAAATCTAAAACGCATGGGCGCAAGCGTCGAAGAGCGCCCTGACGGCTTGCTAGTCCGGGGCCAGAGCGCAGGCAAACTCCACGGCGCCGAAATTGAGCCCCACGGCGATCACCGCATCGCCATGGCCTTCGCCGTAGCAGGCCTCGCCGCCGAAAGCGAAACGATCATCCGCGATGCCGAATGCGCTGGCGTCTCCTATCCCTCATTTTTTGCCGAACTGCGCCGCCTCTCTTCCGCGTCCTGAGCGAATCATCCACCACCCAATCGTCCCAATCGTCCCAATCGTAGTGCCGCTTGACCAACCGCCTCCTTTCCTATACTGTCTCGACCACACGGTGCAGTTGCCTTCCAGAGGTAGTCGGGTTCTACCAAAAATCGTTTCATGTTGCCTAACAGGAGAATCGCCAAGATGAGAAATTTCCGTAGCTTGTTCGTAGCCTTGTCACTCACCGCCGCCTATGCATGTGTCAGTGCAGCTCAGGAGGCGTCTATCCCCAAGGTATTGCAGATCACCCGGGAGTTCATCAAGCCCGGCAAGTCCGGATCCGCTCATGACAAGACCGAAAGCGCTTTTGTTGATGCGATGACCCGCGCCAAGTGGCCCACGCATTACATTGGCATGACTTCGCTTTCCGGCAAGTCTCGCGCTTTGTATCTCACCTCCTATCCATCCTTCGACGCTTGGCAAAAAGACACCGAGGCCACAGCAAAAAATGCCACTCTCTCGGCGGCGTTGGACCGGGCTGCGATGGCCGATGGTGAGTTGCTCGAATCTATCGATCAGGGCGTCTTTTATTTGCGTGAAGAGATGAGTATGCATCCACGCCCTGATCTTTCTCAAATGCGCTATATGGAAGTAAGTGTTTTCCATGTGCGTCCAGGCAAGGAAGCGCAATGGGCGCAGGTCGTCAAAATGGCCAAGGCGGCTTACGAGAAAGGCATCCCCGACGCGCATTGGGGAATGTTCTCCGAACTCTACGGCGGCGATAGTGGCTCCTATCTTCTCTTGAGCAGTCACAAGGCTCTGGCGGAAATCGACAAGGGCCTGCTCGACAACAAGCAATTCATTGCTGCCATGGGTGATGACCTGAAGAAGTTCGACGAACTCTACGCGGAATGCTGCGAAGCATCGCAATCACAGTTGTTTGCCTTCAGCCCCCGCCAAAGTTACGTTCAGGACGAATGGATTAAGGCCGATCCTTCTTTCTGGAAGCCAAGAGCAGCTGCCCCCGGAAAACCTTCGACAGAGGACAAGAAGCCGAATTAGAACAACCGGTCGAGAGTCAGTAGGCAATCCGTCGACACGCAGGCTGGGGGCGAGATTCCGTGAACTCGCCTCCCA
Source organism: Candidatus Acidiferrum sp. (assembly GCA_035314425.1). GTDB lineage: Bacteria > Acidobacteriota > Terriglobia > Acidiferrales > UBA7541 > Acidiferrum. Next base: position 5,042 of record DATFZN010000146.1, read on the forward strand.
AAGCCATGTCGTAGCGACGAAATCCTGGGCGTCGGCCGCTCCGACGATCCGGGTGTGCGCTTTTCACTTCCCTCCATCCCTCTCCCCTTCTCGCCTTGACACCCACACTTGTTTGCTTCAATATGTCGTTATGCGACATGTCACGGACAAGCATATCGAGTCCTTGCCACTCTCCGAACCGGTTCTGATGATTCTCCTGGGTCTGGCCGACCAGCCCCGCCACGGCTACGCCATCCTCCAAGAAATCGACAAGATGAGCCAGGGCCGCGTTCAGCTGAGCACCGGAACGCTATACGGCGCACTGCACCGTCTGCTTGAAGATGGCTGGATCGAGCGCTTTTCGGAAAACGATAACTCGCGCGGGAAGCAGGCGTATCGTCTTACGCAGCTTGGTCATCGCAAATTGCAACACGAAGTGCATCGCTTAAAGCATCTCACTCGCCTTGCCAGCACCCGCGTGGCGCGAGGGGCGGTGTAGCTCATGCTAGCGATTTACCGTGCGTTGCTGTACCTCTATCCCCCTCGATACCGCACCCATTATGGTGAGGAAATGTTGGCCGTGCTCTCGGAGGTCGACGGGGCGACAAATGGGAACAAGCCTTTGGTGCGTGCTAGATCCTGTTTTCGCGAAGTAACCGGTCTGCTGAACGGCGCTTTCCATGAGCAAGTTCGCAACATTTTCGGTGCGAAGGGTAATTCACTCTTTTCCTTTGGGAGGTTTTCGATGCGTTCTGAATTCAGATTTCCGAAGGCCACAGTCACGCTGATGTGTCTCATTTTGGCCGGGGTGCTGCTCACGATCGATAAGGCGAAGGCCATTCAGCACTCGTTGCCGTATGCAAATCCGCAAGTTGGTCCGATCGAACCCGAACAGTTCACGCTTCTGCCGCTGCTCCTGCTCACATTGGCCGCGGCGTGCCTGGGAGGGGTCATCGCCTGGGGCATCGTTTTCGCGATGCGTCGCTCCGGAGTGCAACGCCTTTCAGAGCTCGATCTGACCACGAGCGATTCCCCCACAAAATTGCCGAATTAGACGAATCCCCCTGGTTAGGATCTTCGAGGCTTCCGTAGACTCCCAGGGTAAGCGTCGGGTCAAATTCCGACTGGGTGCCATGACCCTAGTTTGTAATGACGCAGGGTTTACACCTGCCCTACTACCCCTCCTTTTCGCTTCCACCCTGATTCTGGCTTCTTCCCCCATTGCGTCCTCTAGGGGTCACAGCGTCGCGCGACTTGCCGCAAGAAATTGAATTTATTGCATAAATACTTTGCGTAAGTGGGTTCTAAGCGCGGGTGTATATTTGCGGAACCGGGACGTCAAAGAAAAGTTCCGCGAAATTGCCTGATCGGGAAGTGCGGCGAAAGCCCGCTCCTTACCAGCCGAAGTCCAAGGAGGGCAGTATGCTGAGCCAACCCAAAAAAGTTTGGACCATTATCTCAATAGCCGCAATGATCGCAACAGTGAGCATGCTCGGGAATGCGGCCCCGCAAAAGGCATCCGTTCCAAAACAGCAGGATAAATTGGCACTGGGTGAGGACGAAGTCAAGAAATTGGTCGTCATTATGGCACCTGACACAAACGCCAAAATCTCCAAGGCCGAGTATATGAGGTTTATGGAAGCAGAATTTGAACGACTCGATAAAAACAAGAGCGGCGAGTTGGAAGTCAAGAATCTAATGCAACCAACGATTACCGCAAGTCGCTTGGTCGGGAAATAATGGCACGGTAACCCGCCGCTTGATCCCGCTCGTCGAGATTTTTGACCGTGCCAAACCGCCACTCAATTCTCTTTATTGCGCGGTCGGCGGTTTGGGCGGATGTTCAGCACGTTCTTTCTTTTTTTCTTCAATTTGTTTCTTTGATGGCGGGTAACTCTCAAACCCTTTCGGAATCTCTCCCAACACCTTTCCCCAAATGCTGTCTTCGTCGACAATCTTGTCGACGATATACAAACGCCACGCTAGGTCCTTGCGTTTCAGATCGATCAAATCGATTACCAGCATTCCGTCCAGGCTGCTTTCCGCTTGCATCAGGTCGAACGTATACGCCCAGTAATAGGCTTCAAAGCCTCCCAACTGGTCCCACGCTCCAAGTCCTCCGGTAACTATCTTGGATTGACTATTGGCCGAATACCGCACTACCAGGTCCGGCTGTTGATCCGGATTCACTTCTGTCAGGCCGCGGGCGATCAAGGCCTTCGCCACTTGTGCGTGAACGTCGTTCTTGATGCGATCGGGGTTCAACGGTCGGAACTCCAACATTTGGCTGCCGCCAATGTAGGCAAACGTTTTGAACTTTGAGAAATCCAGATTTGGATCGAAATCCACCTTGGACTTCGCGCCTGCCAGCGGCGCCATGATCAGAATCAATAGAAAGAGTGCGACACCTTCTGCGATTCTATTTAGCAGTGAAGAGTTCCTGAAATTATCCATTTGCCTCAAAATGACCTGCTCCTTATGTTTCCAGTTTCTGCCTGGAGGTGTGAGGATGAGTCTACACTACTCGCCCACGTTCTCGGGGAGGCAACATGAGCTAGAAGCTTCCCGCAACCCTCGTGCTTCGATTTTAACGACCAGGGTAGCCGTGCCGCACGCGGGGTTGCCCTAGAAACACGGACTAATCGCCGGGTCCTTACCGCGCTTCGGAT
>DATFZN010000147.1:0-5413 GCA_035314425.1 Candidatus Acidiferrum sp.
TGATCGCGATTGCGGCAAAACTGAGGAATGCGTCCATGTGTGTTCTCCCTGTTGAACCTTCGCAGTGGGGAATGGCACACGCGGGCCCACTTCTATAACGCTGAAAATAAACTTGTTAGATTACGCGCGCGACGTGAAATCGTGGCGGCACAGACACGTCGTGTTTGCCGGGACGCAGTGCGAAGCATCATTAATCATGGTCGGAGGAAGGCGGCGTGGGTTTTGACCTTGCGGGGTTCGGAGGTAGTCTAAGAGACAGCAGAACGTGAGGCGGATTTTCATGTCGCAAACACAAGGGATTCGCATTGGACGAATCCTCGGCATTCCGATCTACCTGGATTTCAGCTGGATCTTGATCTTCGGACTGGTGACGCTGTCACTGGCCTTGCAGTTCACCAAAGAGTTTTCGCAATGGAGCACGGCGGAACACTGGGCCGTGGGAATCGCGACGAGCTTGCTCTTTTTTGGTTCGGTGGTATTCCACGAACTGGCGCATAGCGCGGTGGCGCAGCATTACAAGATCAAGGTGCTTTCCATCACGCTGTTCCTGTTTGGCGGATTGGCGCGGATTGGCCGCGAACCAACCAAGGCGATCCAGGAATTTAATATTGCGATCGCCGGCCCGCTGGCGAGCGGGTTTCTGGCAATGCTGTTTTACGGGCTGGAATTGACGTTTCCGAGGTCCGAAATGCTTGGTGCCGTGGTGAAGCCGCTGGCACTGTCGAACGGGATGCTGGCGGGGTTTAATTTGCTGCCCGGGTTCCCGTTGGACGGCGGACGCATCTTCCGTGCCATCATTTGGGGCGTCACCAAGGATTTTGCGCGCGCCACGCGGATGGCGGTGACCAGCGGGAAGTTGATCGCCTACGTAATGATTGGATTGGGCATCTTTTCCGCGTTCGCCGGAGGCCAGGGCGGCGCCATCGTCGAGTATATCGGGCGTTGGGGCGGCATCTGGCTGGCATTTATCGGATGGTTTTTATTGAGCGCGGCGCAGGCCAGCATGAGCCAGTTGACGATTCGGGAGACACTGACGGGCTTGTGCGCCGAGGACGTGATGAGCCACGAGGTGCCGACGGTCCCCGGCAACCTGAGCCTGGAAGAATACAGTGGCGAAGTGCTGCGGACCGGCCGCCGGATTCATATTGTGACCATGGATGACCGGCTGGTAGGGCTTATGAATGTGGCGGCGTTGAATCAAGTGCCGCGGGATGAATGGTCGATGAACTCGGTGCAGGCGGTGATGGTGCCGAGAGATAAGATTTTGTGGGCGGCGCCGGAAGAGCCGTTACAGCGACTGCTGGAGCGGTTGATGGGCGCGGACGTGAATCAAATGCCGGTGGTGCGGCACAGCGAAGATGGAGCGGCGCATATTGTCGGCATGGTGACGCGGGATGCCATTCTTCGAGTGATCCAGACGCGCAGTGAACTAAGCCTGAAAACCTAAATTAAAAAGCACCGTTCTGCCCTAACTCGGTTAAGTTTCAGTTGGTTGAAAGAAACACCGAGGAGGACAAAACAGTGCACTGGAAACTTACCGCTCTTTGGGGTGGGAAGAAAGTGGAATTGCGCGAGACCCAGCGAGCGGTCACCCCGTTCGGTGGACTGGTAGTGTTCGTCGAGTTTCTGCAGCAGGTCGGTTATCGCGAAGCGGTGAGCAAGCATCTACCGTTTCGTTTCACTTCCCCCAACGCCATCGATCCGGCGGCGACCTTTACCGCCTTTTTGCTCTCGGTGGTGGCCGGAGCACGGCGGTTCGCGCACACCAGTTTGCTGCGTGCCGATGTGGCCTTGCATGCCTTGCTGGGGATCGCGCGCTTTCCCGTCGATGACACCATTCGCAACCTGTTCAAGCGCTTCGGCCAAGGACACTGCCAGCGTTTTTTCTCGGGTTTGTGGAGTTGGCAGCTGGAACGGCTGCCGGAATGTCCGGCGGGATACAGTCTGGATTTGGATTCGACAGTGTTTGAGCGCTACGGCCACCAACAAGGAGCGCTGCGCGGACCGAACCCACGCAAGCATGGACGGCCCTCGCATCATCCCCTGGTGGCGGTGCTGGCCGAAGCGCACTTTCTCCTGCACGGCTGGCTGCGGAGCGGAAACTGCGGCACGGCACGCGGGGTCGTGGAATTCCTCAAGGAAGCCCTGGCGCTGTTGCCGGGAAAATACGCCATTCGGTTGGTCCGCGCGGATGCCGGCTTCTTTGACCAGCAATTACTGGGTTTTCTCGAGCAGCGCGGGTTGTCCTATATCATCGTGGCACGACTGACGCGATGGCTGAAGCGCGAGGCGGCCCGCGTCACCGCCTGGCGCGCCTTGGACGAGCATTACGCCGCCGGTGAATTCCACTTGCAACTTTTCGGCTGGGACCGCCCGCGCCGCTTCGTGGTGATCCGCGAGCAGCTGCGTGCCGAGCGCCCCTCGCTGGGAAGAAAACTACTGGATGTTCCCGGCTACACCTTCCGCGTCTTCGTCACCAACCTGGCGCTGCCGCCGGAAGAGCTCTGGCGAGACTACAACCGCAGGGCGGACATGGAAAATCGCATCGCCGAACGGAAACACGATTTAGCTGCGGATGATTTTTGCTTGCAGGAGTTTTTTGCCACCGAAGCAGCCTTCCGTAGCATCCTGTTGCTGTTCAATCTGCTCGGAGAATTTCAGCGTGCCTGTGGCCTCCCCAGCTATCGCCAGCCGGCTACACTGCGCGCCCAAGTCTTCCTTTGTGGTGCTTTATTGGGCCGCGCTGGACGCCGCTTGGTTCTGCATCTGTCCGCTTCCTGGGGTGGCCTGCAGCAACGCATCCTGCTGCTGGAAAACGTCTTAACCTATGGAGTTCCAACTTCGCCGAAGTTGCATCCTGAAACCTCAACATGAACCCAAAATCGATCAAGAAATCGATATGAAACCGCCTTCAACTTCGGATTTCAGGTTAAGACAGCCAACGGAGCTAATTGCCCACCTCATTGCAACAGTTGAAGATCGAAATATTAGACAAAAGTGCAGATTTTCCTGTGGTTAGGCTTAAGCATGCGCCATCGCCAATTCCTTCTTCGGCACATTTTTGTGGACTTGGGTGAAGCTTCCCCGATGTTCGATACCAAGTCTCCCCGCGTAAATGAGCAACTTCTCCAGACTCTTCTGGCCGAGCTTGCCGTTCAGTAATTCGCTCACACGGGGCTGCGGTTCGTACAGGATAAGTTCGAGTTGGCGTGGTGTGTATTGCTCGGCCACCTTCAAGATAGCCTCATATAGGTCGGCCTTGAACTTGACCACGATGGCCTGCTCGGGTGGGAAGATGGCATCGAACACACATCGGCATGCCCAAACTACCGAACCTCAAACCAGCAGTAGTAACTAAACATATACGCTAACAATAAATGGCCACTTTCTCCGCTACTCTTAGTTAAGCCCATCCACTGGGTCTTCGGCGACTGGAGAATGGAAATGAGGGCAAAACCGACGCGCTACTTCAAGGGTAAGCCGGTAATCGAAACGGATTTCATTGCGGGCGATAAATGGTTTGTTGAATTGGTTCGAAATGAAAAAACCCCGGAACTCATTTTTATCCGCTTCAAAGGCGCTGCCGAAAAGTTCGAGGTGAAGCGTTATGTCATTACCGATAAAGCAGTGCTCTTCCCCCCGGACGACAACGAAATCACCCGCCACGTGCGGTTTGCGCGTCGGCTGGGCAGGTATGATTCGGTCAATAACCTCTTGCAAGAAGTCGACGACTTTCTCTCTCGCTGTCTCGATCTTGAGGAACGGTATCGATTCCTGCTGGCCTGCTTCGTACTGAGCACCTGGCTGGTGGACCGGCTTCCGGTGGCACCCTATGTCGCTCTCATTGGGTTGCCGCGATCGGGGAAATCCACCGCTCTGAAGGCTTTGTCCCTGATATGCCGCCGCGGCCTGATCACCTCGGACATATCTTCCGCAGCCTTTTACCGGGCTTGCGAACGTTTGACGCCAACGATTTGCATTGATGAAGCTGCAACTGCGGGACAAAAGAAAACTCTTTTTCATCTACTGCGATCGGGCAATACACGAGAGGCAATCGCCTTTCGCGAGGGCCATTCCTATCATGCCTACGGCGCCAAAGTGTTCGTCTGGACAGAGATGCCTAACGACGACGCGTTGAACAGCCGTTGTACGGTTATTCCCATGCAGGAGACGGCGCGCCGGGACCTGCAGAGGACTACGGACCCCGACCTGGTCGCCGCGGCCGACAGAATCCAAGGACGTCTCTTGCTGTTCCGATTCGAAAAATACCATAGTCTCAAACTGCCGCAAGTTCCCGGAGATGAGCGTCTCCGTTCGCGGGATCGCGACCTGTATGAGGCACTGGCGCTCCCGATCAGTGAAGATCCTAAAGCGTGCGCCCGTTTGCTCGAATGCCTGGAATATCAGCAGGACTTCAACCGAGAGCCGTTGCCCCCTTTTCAAATGGCCGTGCTCGAGAGTCTGTTCAGACAGATTCACGTTCAGCCGGACGAGGGAGTCTACGCGCTTCGGCATCTGAAGAAGAATGTCAACGTCAATCTGGAGCAGTCGGGTGAGCGTTTTCGTCTGAACGAGAAAGGTGTGAGCAGTGTATTGAAGACGTTTGGATTCCTTCATCGGAAGCGGACCAATTCCGGATGGGTGGTGTTGATTGATCGCGCTGCGCGGCAGCGCATCCATGAACTACTCTCGCTTTACGGCGTGGATAGTCCATCCGCCTGCCTTCCCTCTCAAATACCCAGCGAACTTTGTGAGTTCTGTAGGACTCAGGTTCTAAAAGACCCAGAACCTCCATCGATGGAGCATGTTGAGAGGCAGATATTGGCAGAACCGGGCACGCCGGTCGATTTGGCCTCGGCCGGCGGTGAACATAGTGAACATGGTGAACATAAAAACGACGCAAAGGATCATTTTATTGGCAAGAAGTGAATCGAGGGCCCGGAGGACAGCGCCCTGATCGAGAGGCTGACGGATATTGGCCCGGACGACCCTGGAGAACCGCTGTAGCGCGTCGGGGTGGATCGCACGCCAGTGACTGTCAGTAAACCGAACTTGCATCGCGGAGGACTCTCGGATCTATACGACCAGCCCCCTCGTTACAGGTACGAACGTAGGTCCCTGCGAAATCCAATTGCTCACTGACCTTGCCCTACAACCGGTATTGTCTCAGGCCAACGGCTTTGGCCAGTCTCAACTGTCGCTCGTCGAAAGTCCAAAATCCCTCCGCCTGCAATTCGAGAGCAACGGCAACGTGCAGGCTGTCGAGCGTTCGAATCCCAAGCTTTGGCCCGTAGCGACGCCCTAGATCAGCGCACACTTCGAGCGCGTTTTCGGGTATGCCAACCTGCACCCAAACACCGCCGGATTCGTCCTCCTCCAACTGATGATGCAACTGATTGGCTTGGTGGGGGGA